>CAZRXT010000304.1:0-3385 GCA_964604035.1 uncultured Prolixibacteraceae bacterium
AAAAATATACTAAAAAATAAGAAATCTTAAGATTTATATTTTAGCATATAAAAAATGCCCCAGGAGTTTTCCTGGGGATTTTTTATGTTCTTTTCGATCCTAATTGCATAATGAAACGACCTTTTAAGAAAATTTTAATCCTTTCCCCTTTCCTTATCTTATTTATAATTGTCCTCATTCTTTTCATCACAAAAGACAAACCACCTATTGCTGAGATTAAGGATGCCCAGCAAAGTATCTCTCAGGCTAAAAATGCTCACGCCGACAAGTATGCAAAAAAACTATTCAAAAATGCTAGCACAAGCTACGACATTGCTATAAAATTTTGGAAAGAAGAAAACGAAAGATTTTTCCTTTTCAGAGACTTCGATCTTGTTAAAGAACAGTCGATTAAAGCTGCAAAGCTTGCAAAAGCAGCAACCGCTGAAGCTCAATCGAACACAAAAAACCTCAACCGTGAGGTTAAACGAGAGATTGACTCGTTAAAAGAAAAAATTGATTATTTCGAAAAGCATTTCGACCAAATACCTCAAGTTGATGCCTTTAGAAAGCAGCACAACAAAGGAAAATTACTTTTTGCTGAAGCTAGATTAGCCTTTGAAAAATCGGATTTAAATTTGGCAAAATTAAAAATTGACCAATCAAAGAAAATTATTAACTCAACATATTTCCAAGCTGAAAACATTCTTAAAAACTATTTCAAAAATTTTTCTGAATGGCAGAGATGGTCGAAAAATGCAATTAGTTTCTCAAAAGAGAACAACACCTACAGCATTGTTGTTGACAAGTTTGCAAGGAAATGCTTTCTCTATTATGCTGGAAATCTTAAAGAAACTTTTGATATCGATTTAGGCAGCAATTGGATGGGTGAAAAAAACCAACAAGGAGATAAATCGACTCCTGAAGGAAATTATAAAATTATTGACAAAAAAGAGAACGGCCGCAGTCGCTATCATAAAGCTTTGTTAATCAATTACCCTAATGAGGATGATTTAAGAAGATTTGCCGAGAACAAAAGAAAAGGATTAGTATCTTCGAACAGAAGACTTGGAAATCTTATTGAAATTCATGGAGATGGAGGCAAAGGAGCCGACTGGACAGAAGGTTGTGTTGCATTATCGAACAGAGATATCGACAGATTATATTCTAAATGCTCGGTAGGCACGCGTGTAACAATAGTTGGGTCACTTAGACCATTAAGCGAGATTATTAATTAAACTTTTCAGATAGATTCTGGTTAATATATAAAAAAAACATGAGCGATTTACTTATCACCGAGAATGAAAATATAGAGGTAAAGAAAAGTTGTTTTAAATCATTTATCTCTAGACCATCAATTAGATTTTCCTTAATTATGGCTAGCCTTACTTTGCTTGTGATTATATTACCATTTATAATTCAGCTTGTTGCAACAACACTTACAGCAAGGCAATTTAAAATAATTTCGTCAAGTAGTTCTGATGAATACTTAGCCAATAAAGCAACACTTGAGAAAATCATCTTAAAACAAGAAAATACACTCAACGATCTGACTCCAAAATCATTCTATTTAGTTGTAAATAGCACGGACAACGATTTTCAATTATTTAAAGACAAAGAATTAATCAGATCGGGAAAATGCTCAACAGGAAAGAATGAGTTACTAGAAAGAAAGAATGGAAAGAAATATCTATTCACAACTCCAAAGGGGATATTTACAATCAAATTGAAAAAGACTCATCCTGTTTGGACTAAACCTGACTGGGCATTTATAGAAGAGGGTCTGCCAGTTCCACCTCCAAATCATCCTGACCGTTTTGATGATGCAACCCTTGGAGACTATGCTCTCTCACTTGGAGATGGATACATGATTCATGGCACGGTTTGGCAACGGTATTTGGGGCTTCCTGTAACTCACGGTTGTATTCGTTTAGACGACGATGACCTGGAGTTTATTTACAATTCTCTCCAAAAAGGTTCAAACGTATATATTTACTAACTGGTTAAAACAACTAAAATGAAAGCTCTAAAAGCAATTATTATATTAATATTTACGGCATTTGCTTCGCTATACCTCTATTTTTATGCGGTGGCCCCAATAATAACTTTAAACCAGATTAATAAATATGCATTGGCTGACTCTGTGTTTATGAGAAAGCATCCTATAGCTGCACAGCATCCAAACCTTATGCACCAAATAAAAGAGAAAGCCTTTTTAGATGCTCAGCTCTCACTGTCAAAAGCTGACTCAATTGGATTGGTCATTAATCTTAAAGACAGTACAGCTTCTTTAGTCTTAAAAGGTGTTACATTAAGAAGATCGAAAATTGATGAAATTAATCAAGATCTTATTTTTAAAGGAATAAACGGGCCTGCTTATTCTAAGCTATTCTCGAAACCATTAGTGTGTATTTCCGATTCGTCAACAGTTGTAAAGGCTCCTATCGAATATCATAAAGCTCCTAAAGATACTATTGAAGCTATGCAAAGAATGCGACTGCCTGATTCATTAGTGTGCGAACCGGGTTACTATTCTCTCAACCTTAATAGGGGAATTCGACTTGTAATGGTTCAGAGTGAAGAGTGGACAACTCCTGAAGAAATTGCAGTTGGCGAAAGGTTTAAATCAGACATGCAGCAACAAAAATTCTTTCTTTATAGAATAAAAGATCTTAAAGGAAAAGAAACTCCCGATTATATTCCAACCATTGTTCTGAAAACATCAAAATACAATATCAGAGCAATTTACAGAGGGCTGCCAGATAAAGTAAGTGTGGTTTTAACCTACTGATTTTATTGGCCTTATTTCGAATTGCCCATAAATTCCGATTTGTCCTTGGCAAATCATCAGTAAAGAGATGATTTCTTTTTCAGTAGAATACAACTGTTGCTGAACCGATATATCATCAGCACATTTTACGTTGTTACTTATAGCTGTTGCATAAGCATCGGCTAAAGCAGTGTCAGAACAGATTACCATTACAGCATCTGCTTTCCCAAAATTAATCGATGGTCCAACAGTTCCGGCAGAAGTACAAACACCTAAAGGAGTATATTCAGCCTTAATTTGAACACCAAGCTTACCTGACAAAGGAGAATCGCCAGCATAAACCGACATAAGCAAATCGTGCTTCAAACTAAGATAAATGTCGCCCCCATTTTCTACAACAATTTCTTCAATCGCAAATTTTGCCTGAATTGCCTTCCCAATAAACTCGGAAAAAGCTCCAGCAACAGCGGCCATTGGACCTGTACCCGATTTGAATGCAGCTAAAGACATTGCCTCTGCAATTTTTGGAGCATCGGGTAATAGAGCAACTGGCACAAACGAGGAAGCAAAGAGCGGATGCCTGATAATATAATTCTCGAGCAATTGACGTAATTCAACCAATTGTTTCTGAGCAAA
>CAZRXT010000305.1:0-3381 GCA_964604035.1 uncultured Prolixibacteraceae bacterium
ACCATGTTTTTAACGTAGTCAGCGTGACCCGGACAGTCAACATGCGCATAGTGGCGTGTAGCTGTTTGGTATTCAACGTGAGAAGTGTTAATGGTAATACCTCTTTCTTTTTCTTCAGGAGCATTGTCGATCTGGTCGAAAGACTTGATTTCGCAATATCCTCTTTTTGCTAATACCATTGTAATAGCAGCTGTAAGGGTTGTTTTGCCATGGTCAACGTGGCCAATAGTACCTATATTGACATGGTCTTTATCCCTTTTAAATGTTTCTTTAGCCATAACTCTAAAATATTAGATAACGTTAACTAATTTATTTTACATATATCATTTCGAGCCGATAGCGAGAATTGAACTCGCGACCTCATCCTTACCAAGGATGCGCTCTACCCCTGAGCTACATCGGCTTTTCTTGCGTTCAAATCTCAAATAAAAATCAAAATGAGCGGGAGACGGGATTCAAACCCGCGACCCTTAGCTTGGAAGGCTAATGCTCTATCGACTGAGCTACTCCCGCAATCGATTAATAAATTATTACTTATTAATCAAAAAAAGTGGGGAGAGCAGGATTCGAACCTACGAAGGCGTTGCCAATAGATTTACAGTCTACCCCATTTGGCCACTCTGGAATCTCCCCTTTTTTCATCATAAAATTGAACACAAGCTTTTTTTAACACTAATCGGACGATCTTGATTTTCAAAATCGCCCCGTAAAACCTTGGTTTTAAGTATCATTAAAAGCACAAACCCTAATCAGCTAATAAACTTTCTGAAAAGGGTTTGCAAATGTATAAATATTTTCAAATAATTCGCAAGAATGAATTCATTTTTTAATTTTTATTTATCCTTCATCTTATCTTTTGCTTTTTGAACTTGACGAATTAATGCATCAATTGCCAAATCTAAAGCTTCTTCAAAACTATCGGCCTGTTTTTTTACAAACAAGTAATCTTTTGATGGTATTGAAAGTTTTAATTCTACTTCTTTGTTGTTAGCCGTTTCGGGCTTTATAACTTTTAAAATTACTTCGACACTAATTATACCATCAAAATAAGTTTCAATTTTGCTCACTTTCTTATTGATAAAATCTACTAATCTTTGATCAGCAGTAAAATGAACGTCGTTAATTTTGATATTCATAACTATTCCTCCTGTTTTAGTCCCTTGGATGGGCCTGTTTATAAATTTCTTTTAATCTTTCAAATGTTGTATGCGTATAAATTTGAGTAGCGGACAAATTAGAATGTCCCAGAAGTTCCTTTACCGCATTTAAATCGGCACCATGATTTAACAGGTGTGTCGCAAAACTGTGCCGAAGAACATGCGGACTCTTTTTCGAGATTGTTGTTACCATAGACAAATGTTTTTTCACCACACGATAAATTAATTTATCATATACCTGTTTCCCGTCAAAAGTTAGTAAAAGAAATTTACTTTTTCCATCTATTTCATCACGAAAAGACAAATATTCTTTCATGGGAATCTCAACATCTATGGGATAAGGAATTATCCTCTCCTTATTTCGTTTACCCAAAACCTTGATTGTATGCTCAATCATATTAATGTTTTGCACTTCAAGATTCTTTAACTCAGCAAGACGTACACCGGTACCATATAATAATGATACAATTGTTTTATCGCGAGTGCCAACAAAATCATGTCCAAAAAAATCAAAATCCAACAATTGGTTCAGATTTTCTTCCTGAACAAATGTTGGAAGTTTTTTCCCTACTTTAGGAAGAGTTACCAATGTCGCCGGATTCGCATCCAAAAAACCTTGAATCATCATATATTTATAAAATGATTTAAGAGTCGAAATCTTCCTATTAATAGAGCGTGGTTGTATTCCCTGTTCCATCAGAGTTACAACCCATTTGCGAATTTGTTTTGATGTAACAGCACCAAAGTCAAAATCCTCGTTCGATCCATTTAAAAAAAGAATGAATTGAGCGAGGTCTTTTTTATAAGCTACCAGAGTATGTTCAGAGTAGCGTTTTTCAAACTTAAGGTGTTTTATAAAATCTTCTTGAAGCGACATCAGAAAAGGTTTTAAATAAAACAGAATATTCAGAAATTAGTTCTGATATTCCTAACCTTTCTTAATCGTCGTCGCGCTGCAATTGCTGAACGTAAATTGCTTTTTTAACTTCAGCTCGGCGAACTACTGACGGTTTATCGAAAGCCTGACGTTGACGCAATTCTTTAATAACACCAGTTTTTTCAAATTTGCGTTTGAAACGTTTCAACGCTCTTTCTACATTTTCGCCTTCTTTTACAGGAATTACAATCATATTTCTTTAATTAATATTGTTCTTTTTCTTAAAATCGGAGCGCAAATTTAGTAATGATTCACTTATATTCAAATTATTCACCAAAAAAATACTTCTAATTTATTTTAGGTCGTCAAATTCAGATTTTCCTATTCGACAGCTAAATAGGGCGACAACTTAAGAAAGACGTCTGAAGTTATCAATGAATCAGTTAAGAGTTGATCTATAGATTTAAAGCTACCGTGTTTTGATCTGTAATTGACAATTTTCTTTGCATTATCATACTTACAATAAGGATGGCTCTTCAATTCAGAGATATCAGCAAAGTTAACATTGATCTTTCTGACCTTTGAAATATCAACAATCAGATGGTCTTTAACTGCATCAAATGTTTCTTGAGGGAAATTGTATATTTCTAACAATTGATTAACCGAAGTAAAACCGCCCAGCATATTTCGGTACTTGCAAATGCGCCCTGCATAAGAAGGACCTATTCCCCTAAGTGTTGTTAGAAGAACTGAATCAGAGCTATTAATCTCAATTACTGCTTGTTCTTCTTTTTGTTTTGGAAAGGTTTTTTCTTCTAGTTTCTCTATTTTAATATAAGGCCGAATTCTCTCAAAAAATATTGAATCAACGCCATATATTTTTCTAAGGTCTTCTTCATTTTTAAATTTTCCACCTTTATCGCGAAATTTTAATACAATGCTGGCCACTCGTTTCGAGAATCCTAATTTTAACAAGTCATCACTTGAGACATCGTTCGGATCAAAGAAAAAAAGTTCAGAAGAAACTGGCTCTTGTTCCTTAGACGAGAAACTATTTTTAAAATCTTTATTATAACTCGATTGCTTATTTGTTAGCGATTTATTGTAATAAGCCTTTCTCTCTGCTTTTTTCTCTGCATTTACAGCAAAAATTGAGTCTTGATCCCGTTCAATCTGCATCATGCGATCGAGAACCTCAGCTGGAATTTCGTCATTATTGTCGAATAATTTTGGAATAGCAAATCTGAACATAAGCAAAAGAACGAGAATAACCACAAGCACAATTGAACCGTTTCTTTCTGATCGTGACATTTGGAATATGGGATCGGTAATATTCTTCCGTTTCAT
>CAZRXT010000306.1:0-3380 GCA_964604035.1 uncultured Prolixibacteraceae bacterium
CTTCGAGCACATTGCTACGTACGTGGATGAAGTTCTTGATGCCTTTGGCTTCGAGTTCTTCTTTGCAAGCAGGGTTACCTGCAACAACAAAAATTTGATCGATAAGCATTTCGGCAGCAGCAGGAGCAAATTCTGCATATTCGTCGTCAGAACTACAGATCACAATTATATCAGCACCAGCTTCAACGGCATCAACAACCCCGTCTTCAATAGTGCTGTACCCCTTGCCTTCAAGCACTTCGAAACCGGCTACGGCAAAGAAGTTGCAGGCAAATTGGGCGCGGGCTTTACGCATAGCCAAACTTCCGATAGTAAGCATGAACACCAACGGACGTTTGTTCTCTTTTGAATAAACATCGGTAGCATAACGCATAGCTTCGAAAGCCTGAGCGCCACGATAACGGGCAAGCGGTTCGGCAATAGCATTTTCGGCTTTGCGAACTTGTTTGCCAAAGACCTCAGCATCAATTTCATTCTGGATATACTCAGTGAAATTTGGGAATTGGTTTGTTCCCAACAAGTTTTCCTTACGGGTAGCAATTGCTGAATCGAGCTTCGAAGATGTCGCTTTCACTTGAGCTTGAACAAAACCTTCTTTGAAAGCAGCAACATAGCCGCCTTTTTCCTGAACTTCGAGGAAGAGTTTCCACGCCTGTTGAGCAATACTATCGGTTAGTGTTTCGATATAGTATGAACCTGCGGCAGGATCGGCAATCTTATCAAGATGCGCTTCTTCTTTTAACAGGATTTGTTGGTTGCGGGCAATACGTTCTGAAAAATCGGTAGCCGATTCATAGATGGCATTAAATGGCAATACGGTCAGCGAGTTTGTTCCTCCCAAAATGGCACTCATAGCCTCGGTTTGGGTGCGGAGCATATTCACGTAAGGATCGTAAACTGTTTTATTCCAAATAGTATCTTCGCTATGGATCAACATTTTACCGCAACAGTTGCAAATGGCACCGTCACATTTTCCTCCGCAAGAGCATTCGTCGCCACATTCGCATTTTGGTTCGTAAGCTTCAACAACTTTTGCCCAAAGCAAACGAGCTGCACGAAGTTTTGCGATTTCCATGAAATAGTTGGTGCCAACACCAAAGTTGAATTTAATTTTTGATGCTACCTGATAAGCACTTGTTCCGGCTTCGGTCAAACGAGTCATATACTCAGCACCAATTGCGAGAGAGAAAGCCAATTCCTGAACAATTGTTGAACCTGAATCGCGAAAGTTTTTACCAGTAACAGCAATTACGCGGTAATTTTTAAGCGATTTAGTTTCGTCAACTAACGCTTTCATTTCAGCAAAAACGGCCTCATCTAAACCCCCGTTGCGAGTAAGTGCGCCCAGTGGGTCAACCTTTACTGAAGCAAGAATTTTTGCATCGGCACCATAGGTTTTAGCAACATACTGAGCAACTACTTTACCAATTGCAACACTTTTGCAGCAACTAACAAAATTAACTTCAATTGCATCGAGCGCAATGTTTTTCAACAAAACATCCAAATCGGCAAGGGTAACTTCAGTACAGCCTTTAAAAACAAAACCCAGCGAATTGACTCCTTTATTGAGCACTTCGAGGGCTTTCTTATTGGCTTCTTCGAGGTCTGTAACCTGAATATCCTGACGGATGAACCATTCATTGCCAGAGGTTTTGTTGCCCCTAACAAAAGGGAAAGCACCTGGCAACGAGTTTAGGTAACTTACATTTTCGAGGTCTTCGCCACGATAGAATGGGCGAACATTGAAGCCTTCATTTGTTCTCCAAACCAAGGTTTTCTCGAAATCTTTCCCTTTTAGGTCGGCTTCAATTTTCGCCATCCAATCGGCTGTTGAAACCGGAGGGAATTCTTTAAAGAGATTTATATTATTCTCTGCCATAACTGTGTTGAATTTTTTTTAAAAACGGGGCAAATGTAGTTGTTTTAAACTAGTTAAGAGTCAAAAAAAAGATAAAATTAAAGGCTCAAAAGAAAGTTTAACACATAGGAATATAAGCCTCAAGCATGAAGCCATAATTATGAGATGTGATGCAACGAAAACAGCATCAACGAGAAAGAAAATTTAAAGATAGAGGCAAGAGTTTGTATCTATTCCAAGCAGCACTTTACAAGAACGACGTCAATTGTATAACCAACACATTCGCCTTTAATTTTAACGGCACTACCCACAGATAATTCGTTCGTATTTGACTCTTTAGCACACAAAGTACAACTAACCAAGCCAATAGATTCGGCATCAAGTTCAACAACTGTTCTTCCCTTTTCGTCTTTCTTTGCAGAATTGACAATGCCGTTAACAGTAATTACCTTGCCCAGAAAGTCGTTATTCGCCAGATTTTCATCGGTTTCGTAACGTGAAATAAGCTCAGAAGATGCAATTTCGGCTTGAGATTTCACATTGCACACACACTCTTTTTCGGGGCGAAAAAGGTAAGCAACAACTAACCCAACTACAACTATTCCGACAACAACAATCGATATCAATAACTTTTTATTCTTGAACATTACTCTTGAGGTTTTACTGAGAATTCAACAACAACATCTACAACCTGAGCCACACGATTTTTAACATCTGAAGGAACTACAATACCATAATCGTTGATATTGACCTGAAATTTACAAGAACCTGAGACTTCGCCATTTTTCACCTTCATGGTTGCTTTTTGCTTAATTTCACGACTTTGTCCATGAATAGTTAGTGTGCCCTCTGCCGTTACAGGATATTCGCCATCAACAGCAAGAGTTTTCCCAGTAAGATCTGTCAGTTTCCCTTTGAATGTTGCTTTAGGAAATTTATCTGACTCCATATACGTTTCGTTGAAATGTTCTTTTGCTGTAGCCAATGGCAAATCGAAAGCTTTAATCAGAACAATTACAACAATTTCGCCTGTTGCAGGATCGATAATTGCAGCCACATTGCGGTTCGACCCATCGATATCAATAGCATCGGTATGCGACTTAAAGTAAGCATAGCCGGTTTTTGTAATATACTTTGTGCTAAAACCGTTAAGGCTAAGCAGAAATAAGGATGCGAGAAATATTAATCTTATCGTCATAACAATCATTTTATTTTTTTAAACCAGACAAAAACTATTCCACAGTTATTTATCCGCTTTTTTACTTCCTAACGTAAACACTGTCGAAACATTAAAACCAATCCTGATGTCTCCTTTAAAGAAATCGTTTGTAGTATTGGCAATGTAGTTATTATCTGTTATCCCTTGTGCATTAGTTAAATACAATTCAAATGCATGTCTCGAAGTTTGATAACAAAGACCAAGCGAAAGCGGGTTAAAATACTCGACTGAAGGTGTGTTATGTTCCTGAACAAGGAAATATTCAGCATTAACCCTGAAGTTGTTGTAAACCTTGCACGAAGC
>CAZRXT010000307.1:0-3379 GCA_964604035.1 uncultured Prolixibacteraceae bacterium
CTATAACCATTACCGCCGACACAATTTTCTGGTGCGACGCTTGGTTCAAGTATGAAATAAAAGATGGCGAAAATGCAGTGGATACAGGAACTGTATTTATTTTCCCTGACCCAAAATCTTACGAATTAATTTCAAAAGATGATTCAGTTTCGGTGTTTGAAAACAGCAAAGAGAACCGAATAGACATCTTAAACAATGATATTTTCCTCGACGACCAACGTTGCACTATCGATACCGTTTTAATAGTAACTCCGCCAACACGAGGAACAGCAACCGCCACCGACGATAACTACATCGATTTCGTTCCAACAAGACATTACTTTGGCTTCGATTCTTTGCAGTACCAGATCATTGACCTTTGGGGGAAAACTGATTCGGCGTGGGTTTATATTGAAATCATTGAAAAGAACACTCCGCCTGTTGCTGTTGCCGATGACACACTTTCTGTTTTTGGTGCGGTAATAAATATACCTGCATTGAAGAACGACTATGATCCTGATGCGATAGATTTACCTGGTTCTCCGGGAGATCCAAACGCTTTTATCGATTCTACCTTAACAAAATACACTGACCCAATTTATGGTACAGTCGTTTTTGACACAACAACATTTAGTTTCATTTATACACCCGATACCACAAGTTGCGACGATGATCTGTTTCAATATACAATCTTCGACAACGAAGGAGATTCAGCAACTACCACAATTACAATCAGTAATGAAGACGCGATAATTAGCGCGATTACCGATACGGCAAGAACTTATCCGGGTGTAACTGTTGATGTAGAACCATTGCTTAACGACTTAGGTTTCTTTGTTCACGACATTGAAACACTTACCAACCCTGCTTACGGAACATACAGCAGGTCGCAAAACACAATTACGTATACGCCTAACGACGGCTTCATTGGCCGCGACAGCATGCTATATACAATTGTCTCTCCTTGTGGAAATTCAACAAGCGCATATATTTTATTTTTGGTCGAAGAATTGCGGGTACCTGAAATAATTACGCCAAATGGAGATGGAGACAATGATGTACTTAAAATTGATGGAATTGAATATTTCCCCGATAACACATTGCAAATCTACAACCGATACGGGCATATCGTTTATCAGAAAAAGGAATACGACAACACCTGGGGCGGTTATTCAAATAAGGGAAGCTTGTTTGGAAACAAACCACTACCAGCAGGAACTTACTATTATACATTAATTTATAACGAAGGAAGAAATCGACAGGCTGGATTTATTTATATTTTCCGTTAGTTTGCCGAAAGAAATATGAGAGGTTTAAAAAACATATTGCATACAAGGTTCACAGTGCTAATGACACTGTTACTGCTATTACTTTGCCAGAAAAGCTGGTCGCAACAAGAGGCCGAACCTGTATATTCGCAATATATGAACAACCTCATGTCTGTAAATCCGGCATATACCGCAGTGCGCGGAGTTGGAAGTGTTTCGGGAATTTTCCGAAACCAATGGGTAAATCTGAAAGGTTCTCCGACTACAACCTCTCTTACCTTCAGCATGCCTATCGACAGTTTACACATGGGATTAGGTGTTGATTTTCTGGATGATAAAACTGGAGCATTGTCCACAACAGGACTATTTTTCAACTACTCATATCGAATTCAGGCAACCGAAAGTTCAATGATAAGTTTTGGGTTGAAAGCTGGTGTAAATTACTTGCGAGGAGACTTGACCGAACTTTACAGACATGATCCCGACGATCAATACATTATAGAATATGGTGATATTAGTCGAATCTTGTTCAATACTGGCGTCGGAGTTTTTTGGTATTCAAAAGATTTTTACTTTGGATTATCGGTTCCCCGTTTGATTGAAAATAGGTATGTGAAAAATGTTTCCATAGTTGAAGCAAATAGCCGCGAAAAGCAACATTACTTTTTACATGGTGCTTACATGATGAACCTCTCGCCTACTGTTTCTTTCAAACCGGGATTAACAACGATTATGACAGCCGGAGCACCAATAACAGCCGACTTCGATTTCTCTTTCATGTTCTATGAAAAAATTTGGTTTGGTATGGTTTACCGAATTAGTGATGCGCTGGGTGCTTATGCTCAATTTCAGTATCAGAACATGAAGGTTGGATTTTCTTACGACTACTCTCACACCAGATTAAGAGAGTTTCAAAATGGGACATTTGAAGTAATGCTCCGTTTCGACTTTAAAACGCAAGAACACCAGCTCTTTCCTCACTTTACTTTCTAATCAGATTCTGACTCTTGAATATATCGGTAAATAGTTGATTTACCAATACCTAACCGCCGTGCAGCTTCGCGAACACTTTTGTATTTGCTTACAAAATAACGTACAATTTCTTCGTCGTATTCCTGCAATGTTTTCTCATTCGAAAGCAAGTTTTGATGCAGGTTCAGCGGGTTAATATTTAGATGAACTGGCTCAATGATGTTGCCATCGGCCAAAACACAAGCAAGTTCCATCAATGCTTTCAGCTCTCGAACATTTCCCGGGAAATGATATGACTGAAGCTTTTCCTGCGTTTGACGTGATATAATTTTATGCTCCATGTCGTTATCGTCGCAAAAATCGTTAACAAAATGCTTTGCAAGCAATAAACAGTCGTTCCCACGATCGCGCAATGGAGGCAGATCAATTGTCAAACCCAACAACCTGAAATACAAATCCTCTCTAAATTCACCTTTCTTAATCTGTTCCGATAAATTCCTGTGAGTTGCGATAATAATCCGAACATCAAATTTTATTACCTTATTACTACCCAAGCGGCTCAGTTCTCGCTCCTGCAACACACGCAAAAGTTTTGCCTGAGTACTTAGGTTCATTTCTGCAATCTCGTCGAGGAATAAAGTACCACCGTCGGCCAATTCAATCTTCCCAGGCTTACTACTTTCTGCTCCGGTAAAAGCACCTTTTTCATATCCGAATAACTCACTTTCAATTAAAGTATCTGGTATAGAGGAGATATTTACAGGCACAAATGGCATATTGCTTCGTTTTGAATTGTAATGAATACCCTTCGCAACAAGCTCTTTTCCAGTGCCAGTCTCTCCAATTACCGAAACATTAATATTCGCTTGAACCGCTTTATCCATTAACGCAAACACATTCTCGATAGCCTTACTATTCCCTTTAATAAGGCTCTTAAAGTTGTATTCCTTTTTAATCGCCTGCTTCAGAATTTTGTTTTCATTGGTCAACTCAACCTTCTCGATAATTTTTTCAATAGCGATAGATATCTTTTCCCTAGTATCTATACCTTTTACAATATAGTCGTAAGCACCAATTTTCAACAGTTCAATCGCAGTGTTAATATCTCCTTGCCCCGAAACAATTATCACTTGAGTATCGGGCAATTCACTTTTGATTCG
>CAZRXT010000308.1:0-3362 GCA_964604035.1 uncultured Prolixibacteraceae bacterium
GGTTACATCAACTTCAACCGAGCCAAAAATTTTAGAATCAACTGGTTTCTTGTAAATAGCTGATGCAACTTTACGCCAGGTGGTATTAAATTGTTCATTGTTATCCATACCGTAAAAATAAAACAAAACGAATAACTTGTCGATTGAAGGAATGAAAATCTACGATGCCAATCGGTTTCTGTTCATCAAAAAATGAAGTATTCCAAAGATGCAGTAAGAAATAAAAGATTCAATTACTTTTTCGTCGCCCCGGTTTTTCTTAAGATCAATTGTTTTAAGTAGAAATTTGATATTTCGTAGTAGTAGGTCGATTGCGATTTTTTTGCCCATTCAATAGCTTGGTCAAGGTCTCCTGTCATTTCGCTGGCCAGGGCGCAATTCAACATTATCTTGGCTTTTTTTGCTTTATTTCCGCTGTCAACAAAATTGAGCCAGTTCTGAAGTGCCGCATTCCAATCGCCATCCGAAGCAAAAGTTATTGATTTATCTATTGTCGAGTCGTTTAAAGTGTAGTAGTAGCGGGTTTCTTCGTTCCATTTTGGAGCAATTAGTTCGCTAAAGTTTATAGCAGCTTCAATGCCTGTTTCAATGCCGGCTTCTTTTATGGTTGGCAGTTTGTTGAACATCGGAACAAGACTATATTCAAAACTATCCCACGATAGAGTATCCTCATTGGCTTTATAATCAACAATTATCGTTTTACTTTTTGGGTCGTATATTCTCCAATGAGCCCTCGAATAGAAATCAATTGAGGCGGAATACGATCTCTCGAACGAGTAATCGACCAGCTCTTTCTGTGTTTGATAACTGGTAACTGTATGCATTGCAATGTTTTCCAAAACGATCAGTGCATCGGTGTTGTAGGTTTCGCAAACCGACTCGACATAACTCCAGTTTAATGGTTCTGGGGTTTTTGAAAAAGGGAGTAATCTGTAAATATTTCGTTCAACAGGAATAACTACATCAAATCGACCCGATTCGAAGAGTAATTCACTAAGTGCTTGAATGGTTGTGTCGGAAGCTATACTGTCAAGGATTACTCTATTGCACGTAAAATTTTGCTTGTAGAATGAATTTTGAAGCGAATCTTTGACATAATTCTGAAATTCAGGAGATAGAGACCTGTTTAATAGGGTAAAGCTCTGAATAGAATCAGAAATCTTTATCTTGGGTTGTTGTGGTATCTCAACCTTGAATTTTTTCAATTGTGCATTAGCATTGAATGAGATAACAATGGTAAGCAGCGCTGCAAATAGTCTTAAGTGCGTTTTCATCTTGATTGGTCTAATAACTTCCCCAAAATTTTCTCAAAAACCATTCCAAAGATAGAAAAGCTAAAATTATAATCATTAGCCATTTCCAATTAATTATGTCCTGAATATTCTTTTCGCTGTGAGTTTTTGTTTTGATCTCTTTATTTTGATCCAGTGTTTGAAGTAACTCTTGCCAGTTGTTCTTTGTGAAGAATTTACCTCCGGTTTTTTGCGATATCGAATTGAGTAAGTTGAAATTAGCTTTCCTATTTTGCTGTTCAATGTTGATCTCTTCGATGTGAAAACTACCTGTTTTTTCGAACTCTTTCTCGCCAATTTTTGTCGATGCGGTAAAGCTGTACTCTCCGGGATTCAGGAATCCAAGGTTTAGATTGTATTCCAAATTATTTGGATCGAACAGGTAATTTAATTCAGAACCTGCCGAGTCTTTCAAAATAAGTTTTACTTCAGCGGTTTTAATTGGTTCGTATATTTCATTGAAAACTTGTGCTTTAATTCTTACCTGAGATATTTCAGGGGCTATTCGTTTGTAATCAACGCTGAACTGTTCCTTAATTTCTTTAAGGCACAAATAGTTGAACATGTTTACAACAATCTGGTCAAAAACTTCGTTGTTTTCGTTATTCTGAAATTCATAAAGCTTCCATCGCCAAATACCTTCGCCTGCAATTAATCCAACTTTTCGGGAATTAACCTCACCGGTCATAATCAGCGGCAAGGTCATCTCTATTCCGTTAATTTTTTGGAATGCCAATGCCGAATATTCACTCCCAAACTCGTAAGCCGTGTAATATGTGAGCAGGGGCGGGTAGATGTTTGCAACATTCTTAATGTTTGCTGGGATGCTGAACGTTGAGAACGATTCGTTGAAATATGGTGAACTTTCCTGTGTTGTTGTGGTAGTGGCAATGTTGAAATTAAGCCCCAGATTATTAAGCGAATTCAATGCAGTATTGGGCCCAACAAGAATTAATAGGGCAACATTTGAATCGGTAATCTTTTTAATGAGATCTGACTGCTGCTGTTTCAACGAAGGTAATTGGTTTAAAACAACAAGATCGAAGCTTTTTGTGTCGCCACTAAAATCATTTAAGGTCTTTGTTGTAATTTCAAAATTCGACTGTTTTTTCAACGTTTCGCTCAATACACCAATGTCGGGATGCGGGGCTTCGGTCAAAAATAGTACCTGATATTTATTGTCGTGCACTTCAATTACAAAGCTGTAGCGGTTATTTTCAGTGTTAACTTCGTTTGTTGCAGGGTTTAATTGGACAGTAATATTTTGTAATCCAATTTTCTCGGCCTGAAGATTTATTGTTTTCTTATAGAAATAATTGGGCTGAGGTATCTCAATTTCTTCAGAATAAGCAACTTTACCTCCAATATATATTGAAAGCTGACTTTTCGATTGTGTAAAATTCGTGAAGTTTGTTTCAATTTCGATGGGGAAAGTATTTCCCATGAAAACATTGGTGTTGTGGTAAACATTTGTAATTGCCTGATCGAATTTTGTGAGAGTATCTCCAAGTCCGATGGTGTATACCGGAGCTTGAATCTGATTAATATTTTCGACAGGATTTCTTCCTTCGTTAAAAATTCCATCGCCAATAAGCACTACTGCTCCAACATTCAGGTTGTAGAAGCGTTTGTCTACTTCGTCGATAAAATCAGAATAGTTCGAAATTTTATCTTTGAAATCAGGAGCATTATTTGCTTTTACTTCTTTTCCAAAATTAATTAGTTGAACATCAAATTTATCTTTTGTTGCTGTGGTTAACTCATTTACAGCCGAAATC
The DNA here is from genome assembly GCA_964604035.1 of uncultured Prolixibacteraceae bacterium. Classification (GTDB taxonomy): domain Bacteria; phylum Bacteroidota; class Bacteroidia; order Bacteroidales; family Prolixibacteraceae; genus CAYMTR01. The sequence goes on from CAZRXT010000308.1 coordinate 3,071, forward strand.
ACAAATTCGCTATTTTTGCTGTCTAATGAAATCGATTCTGAATTATCGACTCCAACAACAAGTATTGGTTTTTCTATTCTCTTTTTTATCGTTTCGGCAAGTGGCGATAATAACAGAAATGAAATTAGCAGAAGGTAGCTTAAACGAATGCCACTCAAAATATTGCGCTGCAAAGATGTGAATTCATCTTTGTCTCTCTTGTGGAAATAAATTAAGTAGACTATGGCCAAAACAATGGCTATAATGATGATCAGGAATAGCCCTGCGTTCGAAATTCCGGTTTGTATTTTCA
>CAZRXT010000309.1:0-3357 GCA_964604035.1 uncultured Prolixibacteraceae bacterium
TGGTGATTGTCGATTCGCTCGATGTGAAACGGGTAACCCGAACATCAGATGCCGATATTTACCCCGAAGCATTCACCTTCGAAAAGCTGAAAGAGCTTACCAATATAAATTTGTGCAAACGCACCCGGAACCCGTTCAAAATAGAAGCCCGGGCAATGGTTGGGTTCCGCTCGTTTGAAAAAACTTCCTACGAACCAATCCCCGGCGACACACCAATCGAAAAGAAAACAATCGGTATTGGCGAAGAGGGCACAATGATCACCTTTGGCCCCGAAGTTGCTTTTCTGCCTTCAATTTTTAATGTAGACGACAAGCATAGGTTCCACCTTGGAGCAATGACAGGATTTTGGCCTGTTGACGGCGGTCTGTTTGTTCCGCTCTCAATCCACCCAAGGTTCACTTTCAACGATATTACAAATCCGCTCTTTGGAAATTGCAACGCATGGTACCTCTTTGGCGACCTAGGGACAGCTTACGATGTAACCGGCAAGTTCGAGAAATTCTGGACAGGCAAAAAACTGAACGCCTACTTCTGGGATTTAGGCGCGGGTATCGACATTTGGAGAACCCGAAACATGGATCTTTCGTTCGATTTGGGATACCGCAGAACTACCCTCCCACTCGCAACCCTCAACGACAACGCCGACTGGAGCGATTGCCTCGACAACCATGGTGTTACCTATTCGGGCTACCCAAGGCGAAGTGCAGGCCAAATTTTTATTCGTATTGGTTTAACCTTCTAATGCCGAAACTATGAACAAGAGAAATATACTTCTAACCTTTTCGCTCCTCTTTACTATGTTTATTTTCAGTACTTGTACCGAAAATATACTCAGGGACGACTGCAAAGACCTCGACGAAATTGAGTTCGTTATTAAAGGGCAATACGCTACCGAGTGCGAACCCGGCGACCTCTTCCCCGCCCGTGGAGCAAGTTTTAAAATTATTGTAGGCAAAGACACGCTGGCTACCGGAAACCTCGACGAAACCGGAATGTTTGAAACCGGCCCAATAGAAAATAGCAGTTGCGGCCTGAATAACCTAAAGATTGAAACCAGCTACAACGGCAAATCGGTAAGCGAAACTTTTGGCGTTTTGTGCTGCGACACCACCCTTACCTATATTTTCAAGGACATAACATGCCAGCCTGCCGATTCAATTGATTGCACAAGCATCGACACCACTATTGTAAGAAACATTACCAGCTCGGGCGAATGCGTACTGCAAACCGCTCAGTTCGGCGATTTGGAAAACAATTCGGTAGTGCTCTCCTCATCAACAAAACTCAGAATCAACATCAGCAACCTGAATAATTTCAGCGACAAAATATATGTAGAAAGCATGACTCCCGCCGCAACGGGCGATTCGGTGACGCTGGAAAACAGTCAGCTCGAAATCTATTTCAACGTAGACAGGTCTGTACCAGACACCATCAAACCGGTTACAGTAAAACTGCCAGCCGATTGCCTCGACGAAAATGGTGCGGTTGTAAATTCAGGAACCATTACTATTACCTTAAGCACAACAGTTTGCGATCCATCAGAGTGTTACTGTCCATTCGGCAACTCAGGTTCAGCCGACAATTACTACGCTCCCGAGAAAGTTATATTGGGCAGTTCGGAAAGCTTCACCTTCAAAATTATTGAAACATCGACAGCCACTTTGGGTGAAGGGTGCCTTTTGCAAATCGACAGTATTAAACGAGCCGACGGAACAAGTGTATACGATAGGGGAACCAATTCGTGGGTAATTGAAACAACCGCACTTCCAAAACTAGCCTCAGGCGAATCGTTCGAAATATCGGCAAACTTTGAACCATCAAAGGCAGGCGAAGTAACCGAGGCGTTCGAAGTTTACACTTCTGTTTATTCAGAATCGAACCCAACAATTAAAAAGAACGACAAAACCTGTTCTTATAAATTCAATCTAAAGGCTGAGGGTTGCGAATTAATCTGCCCTACAATACAAATACTTGCAGCCAACGCAAAACGGGTCGATTCATCAACAGGAACACAAACAGCCCTGTCTGTTGGCGAGAAAACCGAGATGGATGCAACCAGTTTCATTCTGCAAAAGATAAAAGGGGTAATGGCAAACGATTGCCTCAACGAACTGAAAGAAGGCGGAGTTGCAGCATTCAAATTCGACCTGCCAGATGGCGACTATTGTTCCGACATTCAGTTAAAAGTTACAAAGCAAACTCTTGGCACTGCCGACGACCGCAACTATTTCAATGCAGCATCGTTGCCCGAGCAAATTAGTGAAACAGGAGGAACGTCAACCCTAACCATCTTATTCTCACCACCCGATATTGGCGACTACTTTGACGAAAAGCACGACAGCATCTACAAATGCGCATTTATTGTTGATGCTACCGATGGCTCGGGGAACAAAATATGCAGTCAGGAAATCCACATCGAAGCCCAGGTTTGCGAATTTTCACAAGGCTCGCGCGAGGTAGTGATCATGGAGGCATTTAGCCAGATTTCGAACTACTCGTCGGTTCCTTCGTACCACATTTACGACATCGATGAGTTCAATCCAAAGCTCAAAAACTACGGATTGAGGGAAGCCCTTACAAGCGGCTATATCGATTATTCAAAAGTTCCGAATGTTCCGGTTAGCGCCCACTCATTGTATTTCGATGTCGATTCGCCCAACGACCCTGCACTGAATTTCACACAAAAACCTGAGTTATTCCTGGTAAATTCTTCGGATAACAACTTCTCGATGATCACATCGGAACCAGTGGCCGCATTCGATACTCACGATGCATTTATTGCGGCTTATGAAAATGGAAGTTTGATGAGCATGATTATGACAAGCCCCAAAAACACCGGGACACCTGAGGAGTTCTCTTGGTCGGAAAAACGAAGCAGTTACGAATTCCCAACATTGGGAGGATTGCAGATCCAGCCGTACAATGTGTATGTGGTATGGGATCCGACTCTTAAAGCCGACAAATACACCACCAGCACAGGCAACAAATATATCTATTGTGGAATTGCCCTAATTTATGTTGCTTCAGTAGAATCGGGCGACGACAATACGGGATCGACTGGCGGCATGGGGAAAGCTTCCGTTTCGTTCTATGTTGAATACCCTTTACAATACGAAGAATAAAAACCGACTGATATGAAAATCACATATAAAATACTGCTGATAGCAACTATTGCCATCCTTTTGGCTGCTGGTTGCAAAACTTCGAAGAACAGTGCTTACGAAGTAAAAGGCGATCTGAAAGGGAAAACATCAACTTCGACAACGATTTTGAACCCTCCGGTGAACAGCTCGGATGTTAAGGAGTTGGCAAAACCTGCTTACACCACAGACCAGACTTACTTCATTTTGCAAAAC
>CAZRXT010000310.1:0-3338 GCA_964604035.1 uncultured Prolixibacteraceae bacterium
TGAAAAACAAACAATACCTTTTTCTTTTCCATTTCTATAATACAAGAATTTGATTTTGCAAAATTAGTAAAAAACAATGAATATTCAATCATTCGGCTTTATAGGGTGTTTGCGTAAAAGATGAGTTTCGTTGTTGTTTTATTCATATTTTATTTATTTACTTTGCACTTTCATTTTAGATTATGAAGGTAGTTAATACTATTTTAGAACTAAAGGAAGCCATTGATTTGCAGAGGCAAAGAGATGCTATTGTGGGTTTCGTTCCTACAATGGGAGCACTTCATAAAGGTCATTTATCGTTGGTTCAAAAGGCGGGCGAACAATCAGATTTCGTGGTTGTAAGTATTTTTGTCAATCCTACTCAATTCAATAATAAAGAGGATCTTGAACGTTATCCACGAGATTTGGATAAAGATATTGAGCTGTTAGATAAATCTGCTTGTAAGTTAATTTTTGCCCCGTCTGTTAAGGAAATGTATCCTGAAGAGGATAAAAGACAATTCGATTTTGGGCATATTGAGCATGTTATGGAAGGTCGGTTCCGGAAGGGCCATTTTAATGGTGTTGCTCAAATAGTTAGCAAGCTTTTCTATGCCGTCAATCCACACAAAGCTTTTTTTGGGTATAAAGATTTTCAGCAGGTTGCAGTCATCAATAAGATGGTTGAAATGCTGAAAATTGATGTTGAAATTGTTCCATGCCCGATTATTCGTGAGGATGATGGACTGGCAATGAGTTCAAGAAATATGTTGCTCGATGCCGATCAACGGAAAAATGCAGTAGTAATTTCGCAAACCCTTTTCGAAGCTGTTAAAAAATCGAAAAGTATGTCGGTTCAGGAAATTAAGAAATGGGTTGTCGAAACTATTGATGCGAACCCTTTTCTCGAAACTGAATATTTTGAAATTGTTGACGATAAGGAGCTAAACGAGATTAATTCGTGGGATCAGGAAGTCAACAAAATTGGTTGTATAGCTGTTCATTGTGGTAAGGTTAGGTTAATTGATAACGTAAGTTTTTAGAAGATGTTTATTGAAGTTTGTAAATCGAAAATACATAAGGTTACAGTAACCGAGGCCAATTTGCAGTATGTTGGCAGCATTACTATTGATGAAGATTTGATGGATGCAGCTAACCTAATCGAATTCGAAAAGGTTCAGGTTGTTAATGTTAATAACGGAGAGCGCCTTGATACTTATGTGATTAAGGGGAGTCGGGGCACTGGCGTTATCTGCCTTAATGGGCCTGCTGCCCGCAAAGCTGCTGTTGGCGATGTGGTTATCATCATGTCGTACGCAACAATGGATTTTGAGGAGGCAAAAACTTTCAAACCAAGAATGGTTTTCCCTGATACCGAAACAAATACTATCGTAATCTGATCGTTATTCCTTTTATTCTAAAACCAAAGTCTTTGTTGCTGATTTTGTGTTTGTTGATAACCTCAGAATGTAAATTCCTTTATTAAGCATTGGCATGCTCTTATTGCTATTCCATTTAATAGTGTGTTCGCCTCTTTCCATTCTGCCGCTAATAAGTTCTGCAACTTTTTGTCCTGTTGATGAATAGACTGCAAGCGAAACAAATTGATCATCTTCAATGCTGAATTCAATTGTTGCTTCGTGGTTTATCGGATTTGGGAAGCAAGTTAGCTTGAATGGATTCTCCTTACTTTCAATGAATTCGATTCCTGTTCTGTTTTTCTTGAAGAAATAGCTCTCGGAAATAGTCTCTCCAAAATCGTTTATGGCAGTAACAGTCAGAAACAAGGTGTCGGGTATGCCCGGGTTCCCAAGTGTAGCAACAATCGATGTATCCATTTTGCCTCCATCTGCACTGAAAAGCAGGTTATTTTTATTGGTAATTTCCATCTTGTACCCGTCAGCTCCTGCTGCATGTCCCCATTTAACCTGAAGTTCATTGCCTTCGGTTGTGTCGGCTAATTCGGGTTTGAAAATTTTAAACGCCTCGGGCCGATCATTCTTTACGGTAAAATATTGTTGTGTTTTGTATGAGGCAATTGTGTCGAAAAAAGCTTGTGCTATAAGTTGATAGGTGATTCCAGCTTGTAGCTCTTCTTCAATTTTTTGTTGAATCTTGATTGAATTAGTGGCAGCTTCAAACTCTTTTGAATAAACCTCGCCATTGGTAGCCGAATCTTTAAGCTCAACTTTAAATTTTGTTGCCTTTGGAAGCATTTGCAACTGAATGTTGGGTGAAAAAGCAACGTTGGTACTGCCTTGTGTTGGGCTTATTACAGATGCCTCGCGGTTAATTCTGAAAGGTAAAGAATAGACAATGTCCAGCGTGTCTTTATCGAAAGTTTGACCAGTGAAAGAAATATAGAATGTATCGCCATATTTCGTTGGAACTTTCCAATTAAAACTTCCGGCGGAATGTAATCCGGGGGTATTAGCATCTCTCGTTATTGTAAGCAATGCTTTTTTTGTCGAATCGCAGAGTCTTAAGTGGGTGTATTTTATGTTTCCTTCAGCAATCCATTGAATGTTATAAAGTGAGTCGATGTAAAGTTTCTCTCCTGAAATTCCGAATTGGTCAATTGGTGTGCCTGCCGGAGTTTTCACAGTAATTGAAGGCTCATCTAAGAATAAGAACGGTTCTGATATAAACGAGTAATTTTCGGTATCGACTTCATCGTTTTTCAAATCAATTAGTTGGATTGAAATGAATGCTGAGTCGGTTGGAGCGATTGTATTGTCGGCATCCCAAATGAATGTGTTTTCACCAATCTGTGTTTCGGTTGTTGTGGTAATCTCTTTCTCAAGGTTGTTCTTCTTGTCGATATAAGTGATTCGGGCATTGCAATCTAGCCCTTCTTGCTTCCACTGAATTGTATTGCTCTTGTTTGGGTTGAAATATGAACTTGCTACAGGATTTTCGAATGTTACCTTGTTGTGGTAAATTGTGAATGGATATTCTGATGTGGTGCTATACGTTTCGTTGTTTGCATTGGCAATTTTCACAAAGCAATAGGTGGCGTTTGTATCGGGTACATCCCATTTATAAGCTGCTAACGAAGCATCGATGTTTTGGGCAATTGGAGTAAATGATTTTCCACTATCGGCTGAAAAATAGATATTTACCACTGTGTTTGATGATGGTGCTTTCCATGTAATAGTTTGTTGTTGCGAGTGTTTTAGGTAAATGTTTTGAGCTGTTGGCCAAGTTACAACAGGTGATGCAACATTCATCAAATCTTCTTTCAGCGAGTTGAATAATTCGTTGTTCCCTTCTTTTCCAATGTTGATATCGGCATGGTTATATTCACTGAATCTGCGTATTAGCTTTGGTGTGTGACCATTAAACGTTGAACTTTGTAT
>CAZRXT010000311.1:0-3338 GCA_964604035.1 uncultured Prolixibacteraceae bacterium
TTCATGGCTTTCTGTCTAGTTGTTGTTGATTTCGCTTATAAATTCCTCGATGCATTTCTCATCTATTTTTGAAACACTTTCGGTTGCCCCGGCAATTTTTTTCACCAGAAATCGCTCGATGGCGTTCATTTCATCGAAGCGGAACTCACCACCAACGTGTTTAATGCTGCGGGCGTGTTTCCTTAGCGCTTCGGGAAAACCTTTCTCTATTTGCTCGTAAGCTTTTTCGAAAAACATGCAGCATACAAAAATGGCTACTTCTTTTTGCAAAAGGTCAATCATGTTTTGCGCAACAAACTTGTGGGCTTTGGGCTGAATCGCACCAGCATATACTGAGCTTCCAATAAGAATCCGATCGAACTTTCGAAATTCAACGTTGGGCTTTTCGGCAAGGTTGAAAAGTTCTACATCGTCGTTGAGTAATTTCGATTTAATGATTTCGGCTACTTTTTCTGTTGTGCCGTGTTTGGAGGCATAAATAATTGCAGTCTTCATAGTTATTTAAATTGATAGATGATACTTAGTTTCATATAACTCGAAGTTGGCATCTGATACTCTTTTTTGTTGTAGAAGTCTTCGAAAATTTGTGAACCTTTATAAAAATCGAAACTAGTTCCCAGCCGCGAACCATTTTGAAAGCGAAATGGCAAGGCAGATATCCCAAGCTGGGCACCTCCCGAAAACTTATACATACTATATTCAGTTATTGTACCCGAGTCGCTAACTTTAGGTAGGTTATATTGAAGAACACCTCCAAGTTTTACGGCTACAGTTCCCGGGGCAAGCCGGCTTTTAAAGAGGTTAATGTTGTAGGTTAGCGGAACCGATAATTGAGAAAGTGAGACAGTGCGGGTTCCGTTATACCCGTGAACAGCATCGTTGTAGCTAAAAGTTTGCGGACTAAACATGTAATTGATACCTGCCTGAATGTCGTTCCGGCCTAACGGAATTGTTGCATGTCCGCCTGCATGGAAGCCAATTTTTGTTGCGCCGGAAAAGCCATCAACAGTCATATTCTCGATTTGCTGAAGGTCTCTGTTGTCGACAATTCCTCCGTGGTTGGCTCCGGCTTCTACTCTAAATTTTACCTTTCGGTTTTGATATGCTTCAGTTACTTTTCGGCTGCTTGCACATCCTGATAAGGCAATTAAAGCGACTAAAAAAATTGTTTGTGTTTTCACGGTTTTGTGTATTTAAAATTTCGGATCAAAGGAAACACAAACACAAATTTCGGAGGTCTCACTAAAGCTATTTCAGGTCTCAATAGCTGTTTTTGCAGGTCTCAACTTCTGAAATCTTCTTATTTATAGAGGTTTAAAGTCTTGCTATTAAGTTATCAATCTTCTGGACTATCAATGTTTGTTTTACGATTAATCTTATTTTACTTCTAGAAATTAATTGTTGAGCATGCTTAACGTCAAAACTATTTTATCTTCGTAATTGCATTGAACTTTAATACACAAATACTATGGAACGCATTGAGAAAATTAAGCTTGCAGCGTCAACAATTGAATCGCTCATAAACGAATGGGAACCAATTCTGGAAAAGTTGCCAGCCGAAGTAATTACTCAAAAGAGAAACAGTCAGAACAGGAATATAAAACAAATTTTGGGGCATCTTATTGATTCCGGGGTGAACAACCACCACCGTATTGTTAGGTTGCAGTATCAAAAAAGGCTGTCGTTCCCCGATTATCAACCCGACAACGACACCTGGATTCAGATTCAAAATTACGAAGGGAAAGATTGGCAGGAGCTAATTCTTGTTTGGAAGTATTACAGTCGGCATATTGCTTTCATTATTCAACAGGTTGAAGAATCGAGCCTTAACAATTTATGGAGCGATGGGTTTATTGCACCAATTTCGCTCGAAGATATTATTATTGGGTTCCCCGAACATTTTAAACTGCATTTGACTGAGATTCAAGAATTGATAAACCAGTAAAAAACAATTATTTTCAACGATGACAATAATTGAAACATATTCATTAACGCTTTGACGTAATGGAAACTAATGATCGTTAAGGGAATGAACAATATTCCACAATACCAATTCCGCAAAACCAAATATGGCAGCGAGTTGCTGATCGACCTCATCAGGCTCGAATCGCTCGAAACATACATCAGGAAAACTCCCCGGCACAGCCTGACATATTACGACATCACCCTTATCGACGAAGGCGGAGGCAGGTTTGCTATTGATGAACATGAATTCGAAATTGAGAAAAACAGGCTTTACTTTACTGCCCCCAACCAAATACGGGAATGGAAAGTAGACAAAATACCCACCGGAATGGTGCTGATTTTTGAAGAGGAGTTCCTTTGTAACTTCTTCAACGATGCGTTGTTTGTACAAAATCTTTCGTTTTTCGGCAAAGGCACCAATACTCCACAAATGAGCATTTCGACCGAACAAGGAGATTACCTGCGGAACATCATGGTTCAAATTGAACATGAGATTCATTCGTATATATCTGCATTAAGTTGCTGTTTATCTGCTGGATCTAAAGCTATTTCTTCGAACATCTATACCTCCAAGTATGGAGCTCGCAAAGATTATACATATCCTTGTTGTGGCAGTTATCTGCCATGCTCGTTTCACGAAAATAAAGAGACACATTTGTTACGGGCGTTGCTTTATCAGGCATTGGCATGGCTCAACAATATTTACCTGTCGCAATGTCCTCCGATGAAAGAACCCCACATCAGTAAGTCGGTGCAATTCCGCCAACTGGTCGATCAGCATTTCAGTCAGGAACATTCAGTTGCATTTTATGCAGGCCAACTGTGCATAACACCGGGCCACCTCAACGATCTTGTAAGAAAAGAGTCGGGAACCACAGCCAAGCAGTTTATCATTAATCGGCTTACAACCGAAGCAAAACGACTGCTGCTATACAGCGAATTACCTGTTTCGGAAATTGCGTGGAAGCTTGGCTATACCGATCCTTCTTATTTTGTACGCTTGTTCCGCAATGAAACCGGAAGTTCGCCACTAACCTTCAGACAGCAAAAAAAATGCACCAGCCCTGAACATTTAAAAAAATCGCTATAGAGAGTTTGAAATATGGTCCTAGAGAGTTTAAGCCCTCAAACTGCGATCAAAAGAAACATCCCCGAAAAGTACCATTTTTAACATGTTTTCTGAAGTTCAATAGTGCTGGTTCAACCTAACTTTGTTGTGATAATCAACAATGAAGTATAATGAAAAAATTACTTGTCTCACTATTTTTAATTTGTACAATTATGACATACGCACAGGAAAACAAAACCATCGAAACAACAATTATTGACATGGAAAAGGCAGCCCTCGAACGGTGGAACCATGGCGACCCATC
>CAZRXT010000312.1:0-1888 GCA_964604035.1 uncultured Prolixibacteraceae bacterium
CACGCCTCAAGCGTGATACACTAACAGACTGTGCTATAAACCAAAAAAATCAAAATCTTTAGAACTTAAATTTGAGTGTTATCCCTAAGGACTCTCACGCCTCAAGCGTGATACACTACCGGACTGTGCTATACCCCGAAACTTACAATAAGACTAAAAACATTCGTAAGAGTTGCTCCGGTAAAAATAAGCTAACTTACATACTACAAACCCTTTGCTAGAGTTTGAAAAAAATAAAAAAAGAGTCTATAAATGACTCTTCTTCTTGTCGGGGCACTAGGATTCGAACCTAGGACCCCCTGGTCCCAAACCAGGTACACTACCGGACTGTGCTATACCCCGAAAAATCAAAATCTTTAGAACTCAAATTGAGTGCTGTTCTTTACTAGAACCCTCACGCCTCAAGCGTGATACACTACCGGAGTGTGCTATACCCCGAAAAAAAATCTTTAGAACAGAAATTGAGTGTTGTCTCCTAAGAACCACTCACGCCTCAAGCGTGATACACTAACAGACTGTGCTATAAACCAAAAAAATCAAAAACTTTAGAACTTAAATTTGAGTGTTGTCCCTAAGGACTCTCACGCCTCAAGCGTGATACACTACAGGAGTGTGCTACACCCCGAAAACATCAAAAAACTGCGGAGGGAGGGGGATTCGAACCCCCGGTACCCTTACGAGTACGTCAGTTTAGCAAACTGGTGGTTTCAGCCACTCACCCACCCCTCCTTAAAGGTGTGTTAACCAAATCTCCTTCCGTTTTCCGGAATTCTATTTCTCAACCTTTACTTGAACTATCGAGAAACACTGTGTTTTGTTCCTCTTTTGTGCGTGCAAATATATACTCTTTCGAAGCTTCTGCAAAATTATTTCAAAAAAAATCTGAAAAAAATTCAATTTAGCCATAACAAACTGAATAACAATTGATAAACTGTTTTGTTCGAGAAAAATCTATGCTTAAAAACCTATTTCATATTTTTTGTTCATAACACTTTGTGTATCCAAGTTTTAGATGAATTCAGCTTTTGATAAATAAGCTAAAACCCTAATAATACTTGTATCTTTGAAAGATAAAGCATATTTTTATATCAGAAAATAAATCGTTCTAAACATAGAATTAAAAGCATTACCGCATTAATTCCTGAATTTGGTAAACTCAACATACTAATTAAAAAGAGAAAGCTTTTGGTTGAGATGACAGGCCTAGTAGTTCCAAGCAATTGGGATGAGTACTCCGGTACCGTTGGAAGCCAAATCAGCCATGCACTCAAATCCTGTATCATCGGGGTTTTACGCAAATGGAATTAATGCGGTTCTTTTTTTTACACTACTTCCTTACTGATTTTAAGAAATCAACAAATAGAATTACAGCCATTAAAGCCAGAATCAAAGAACTAAATCTGGCAATATAATCTCCATTTCGAGAGTAAAAAGTTAGCTTGTTGTTTCGGTTTATTGTGCCTGATATTGAAGTTTGCTTCCACCAATTAGTTTTCTGCACTATATCACCTCGTTGATTTATGAAACAGCTAATGCCTGTATTTGCAGAACGGGCAATGCTCCTGCGAAGTTCAATTGCCCGCAATCGCGAATACGAAAGATGTTGCTTATAGCCCGGTGTATCCTTCCACCAGCCATCGTTCGTAATTACAAAAATCAGGTTGGCGCCTTTTGTTACAAAGCCTGTCAAATATTCGCCAAAACACGATTCATAACAGATTGGAACTCCAATAACCGATTGATCTTTAGTGAAAACTGTAGGCTCGGGTTGGGTTCCCAATGTTCCGGTTGTGCCACCTAAATCAATGATAAACTTATCGATGAAGTGTAAATATTTCTTAAATGGCATCTTTTCTACTCCGGAAACAAGATTCGACTTATGGTAAAA
>CAZRXT010000312.1:1988-3331 GCA_964604035.1 uncultured Prolixibacteraceae bacterium
AAAGCACCAACAATTGACGCATTGCATATCCACCACACTGACAGTGAATTCCAGAAAACGAAAGCTATAAAACTGTAGATAAAAAAATTGAAAGAACTTCCCTTTGGATTGTTGTTCGATAACTGATTTTCGACATAGAACAGTGGCAGAAACGCTATAAGCAGAATAACTCCGGAAAATCCCATCCATGGAAGAGCAAGAAGGATTCCACAAATAATTGCCGGAATTAAAAGCTTAAGTTTTATCATCCGATCTGCCTGTTTTTCGAGAAATCGACAAAAGATTTTTTCCCTTTTTCGAAATATGTTTCGACTTGCCCAAGCATCAAAGCACCAAAACCAGCCTGATTAACAACAACTTTATTGTTTCGTTTATTCGTAAACTCAACAGGTTTTTCGAAGAAGGAATGTGTATGACCGCCAAGAATCAGATCGGTAAAGCTGGTTTGAGGTGCCAGCTTGAAATCGGAGATTTTGTCGTCTTTATAATCGTGACCAAGGTGCGAAAGGCAAATCACAAGATCGCAATGTTCTTTATTTTTCAGATAATCTTCCTGCGCCAAAGCGGTTTCAACAGGGTCGAGGTATTGAGTTTTTCCAGCCTGAACATCACCAACCAAGCCATTCAACTCAACCCCCAAGCCATAAACACCAATGCGGATTCCCATCTGTTCGAAAACCTTGTTTTTCAAAATTGTGCCCGAAAGTGAATTTTTCGAGAAGTCGTAATTTGAGCAAATCAACGGGAAATCAGCCACTTTAAGTGCTTTGTTTAAATCGTCAACGCCATTGTCGAACTCATGGTTTCCAATAGTTCCGGCATTGTACTTCATTTCAGACATTAATTGAAGCACCATCTCGGCTTTAAAAAAATTGAAGTACGGTGTTCCTTGCGAAAAGTCACCACTATCGAACAGCAGCAAATTTGGATCAGTCTCGCGCATTTTTTTAACGTACGCGGCAATGCGGTTCATCCCACCTTTCCCCGCATTACGAGGATCGGTATCGGGAAAAGGTTCAAAATGGCAATGCATATCATTTGTATGCAAAATAAGCAACCGTTTTAACTGGCTATTTTTCAATGCAAACGAAGGAATAACCGAAAGTCCGGCAGAACCTAGCACCATTGTTTTCACAAAATCTCTCCTACTCCACATTTGTTAGCCTCCCATCAATTTTTGCCGATATTTTTTCACCGTTGGCTGTCATCTTTTTTAAATGCCCAACAATCGAATCCCTAACTTTCATACCTGTATTAAAGCGGTTTCGGGCCTGAGGCAACATTTTAAAACCATCGCCACCATTTGCAACATAATCGCTGGTAATCATCCAGTAATAGTTGTT
>CAZRXT010000313.1:0-3323 GCA_964604035.1 uncultured Prolixibacteraceae bacterium
CTTGCGAGCACCAGCCCCTCAAGCTGGCGTGTCTACCAATTTCACCATCTGGGCAATAATATCAGAACTTTGTTCTTATCAAGAACGGTTGCAAAAGTAAAAAAATCCATATTTCCACCAAAATAAAAGTTCAAGTTTTAGAAAAAATCTCACTCTATCTTCTTTTGATAATCGGTCCAAACAACAATTCCCTGAGGATCAACCTCAAACCTATACACTTCAACTTTTGTGTAAGCCGGACTAATTCGAGGGTCGAGGGTTGTCCTTCCTGTTCCAATAATCGTCTCTTTCACAAATGTCTCTTTTTCAAACACTAGAATCTTGTTTTTATTCTCAACCTCGGTAATTGTTACTGGAGCCCCAAAATCTTTATACAGTCTCTCAATACCAGCACCAACATATTTTTGTGAGAGTTTTTGTTTTACCGTACAAGAACCAAATAATACAACTACAATTAATAATAGTATAATTTTTTTTAACATCTGAATCAATATTTATCAAAATTACGAACCTCAAAAAGTTGCTTTAAGGTAGTATTAACTATTTTATCACTGTCCCGAAAGATAAGCCTTTTTCCTTTTAACCTATCGAAATTACTATATTTGCAGCGTTAAACATTCTTAATGAAATAATCTTCAACGATATGATTTTATTCTTTCAAGCCCAGGAAAAAAATTTCATTGCAGTAGGAACCCAAAACACTCTTGCAGAACAAGATGTACAGAAGTTAGCTTGGCTATTTGGGAACGCAAAAAAAGTTGATACTAATCAGATTGAAGGCTGGTTTGTTGGTCCCCGCAAAGAAATGCTGACCCCTTGGAGCACCAATGCAGTAGAAATTACCCAAAATATGGGCATCTCAGGAATTATCCGAATTGAGGAATATATTCAGGTCGAAAACAAAGAAGCTAAATTCGATTCAATGCTTCAACACCTCTACAACAACCTCGATCAGGAAATTTTCACTACCGACCGTCAACCTAAACCAATCGTAAACATTGAAGATATTGAAACCTACAATACACAAGAAGGTTTAGCACTAAGTTCAGAAGAAATTGAATACCTGAAATCTGTTTCCAACGTATTAGCAAGACCACTTACCGACAGCGAAGTATTTGGTTTCTCGCAGGTTAACAGCGAACATTGTCGCCACAAAATATTCAACGGAACGTTCATTATCGACGGCGAAGAAAAAGAACTATCGCTATTCAAACTCATTAAGAAAACAACAGCAACCAACCCAAACAAAATTGTTTCGGCATACAAAGACAACTGCTCATTTGCCGAAGGTCCTGTAATTGAACATTTTGCCCCAAAGACTCAGGATAAAGCCGATTTCTTTGAAACAAAAGAGATGAAAACGGTAATTTCGCTGAAAGCCGAAACCCACAACTTCCCCACTACTGTTGAACCATTTAACGGTGCTGCAACCGGAACAGGAGGAGAAATACGCGACCGTATTGCCGGCGGGAAAGGCGCGTTCCCGATTGCAGGAACTGCCGTTTACATGACCGCATACCCACGAACTGAAGATAGCCGCGAATGGGAACAAGCAACAGAAGAACGCCCTTGGCTTTACCAAACTCCAGAAGAAATCCTGATTAAAGCATCGAACGGAGCCAGCGATTTTGGTAATAAATTCGGTCAACCTCTTATTAATGGTAGCCTCTTAACTTTCGAGCATTTCGAAAACAATAAAAAATTCGCCTACGATAAAGTTATTATGCAGGCTGGTGGCATTGGGTTTGGCAAGAAGGAAGACAGCTTGAAAGACATTCCGGTTCCTGGTGAAAAAGTAGTTTTACTTGGAGGTGACAACTATCGCATTGGAATGGGTGGAGGAGCTGTTTCGTCGGTTGCAACTGGCGAATACAAAAACTCTATCGAACTTAATGCCGTTCAGCGCGCCAATCCCGAAATGCAAAAAAGGGTTTACAATGCCATTCGCGGTTTAGCCGAAAGTGTTGAAAATCCGATTGTTTCAATCCACGACCACGGCGCAGGCGGCCACTTAAACTGCTTATCGGAACTTGTTGAAGAAACCGGAGGTAAAATAATTATCGACAACCTGCCTGTTGGCGACCCAACCCTTTCTCTGAAAGAGATAGTTGGAAACGAATCACAGGAACGCATGGGGTTGGTAATTAAAGAAGAACATGTTGAAACGCTGAAAAAAATTGCAGAGCGCGAACGTGCCCCAATATATGTAATCGGCGAAACTACCGACGATAAAATGTTTGTCTTTGAAAAAGAAGCAACAGGCGAAAAACCAATCAACTGGAAGTTGGAACACATGTTTGGTAATCCGCCAAAAACCATCATGCAAGACAAGACAATTAATCCGGGATTCGCAGAAATCACCTATTCAAACGAAAAAATTCAGGAGTATGTTGAAAATGTGCTCCAGCTCGAAAATGTTGCTTGTAAAGACTGGCTCACAAATAAAGTTGACCGCTCGGTAACCGGACGCATTGCAAAACAACAATGTGCCGGAAAATTGCAATTACCACTCAATAACCTTGGCGCAATTACGCTCGATTATCAGGGAAAAAGCGGCTTGGCAACATCGCTTGGGCATGCTCCAGCTGCTGGATTAATTAATGCAGCAAACGGTTCTATTTTATCGATTGCCGAAGCGTTGACCAACATTGTTTGGGCTCCAATGACTGACAAAATGAAAAGCATCAGTCTCAGCGCAAACTGGATGTGGCCGTGTAAAAACGAAGGTGAAGATGCCCGTATTTATGAAGGAGTTCAAGCTGCCAGCGATTTTGCGTGTGCCTTAGGAATTAACATCCCTACAGGAAAAGACAGTTGCTCAATGACCCAGAAATACAAAGACGACGTGGTGTATTCGCCAGGAACGGTTATTATTTCTGCTTCGGGCGAAGTTTCGGATGTGAAGAAAATTGTTGAACCTGTGTTGGTTCAAGATAAACCGGTTTACTATATCGATTTTTCAAAAGCACCTAAAGAACTAGGAGGTAGCGCATTTGCTCAAATAATTAACAAACTAGGAACTAAAACACCTACCGTTACCGATGCCGAATATTTCATTAACGCTTTCAACACTTTTCAAGATCTTATTGAGAAGGGCATGATTGCCAGCGGTCACGATATTGGTGGCGGCGGACTAATTACAACCCTGCTCGAAATCTGTTTCTCGAACAACGAAAGCGGTTTAGAACTTGACCTTACCCAATTAGGCGAAGCTGATACAATTAAACTGTTGTTTGCAGAAAACCCTGGAATCGTTTTCCAAGCCGATGTCGAAGCTGAAAAAATACTAACAGCAAATAAAATCGACTTCATTAAGATTGGAA
>CAZRXT010000314.1:0-2135 GCA_964604035.1 uncultured Prolixibacteraceae bacterium
CTTGATCGCACAAAAGAATTGTTCAACAAAAGAATTTTGACCTATGTTAAAGAAAATAACAGCAACAGTCGACTTCATAAAAAGTAAAGTTGATTTTGACGGAAAAATCGCAGTAATACTAGGCTCAGGTCTAGGAAACTTTGCACAAAATGTATCAGTAGAAGCATCTCTCGATTATGCCGAAATCCCAAACTTTCCGGTTTCGACAGTTGAAGGCCACGCCGGTAAATTAATCTTTGGCACATATAAAGGCAAGAAAATACTTGTTATGCAAGGCCGCTTCCATTATTACGAAGGTTACTCAATGGAAGAAGTTACATTTCCCATCAGGGTTTTCAAATTATTAGGTATTGAATATCTTTTTGTTTCGAACGCTGCCGGAGGAATAAACTATAGCTTCGAAGTTGGTGATTTAATGATGATTACCGACCACATTAATTGGTTTGGCACAAACCCTTTAATTGGGAAAAACATTAGCGAACTCGGACCTCGTTTCCCCGATATGACAAAGGCATACAACCCCGAACTTTGCATGCAAGCCCATAAAATTGCAGTGAAAAACCTCATCAACTTACACGAAGGAACATACATTGGAGGCACAGGGCCAAGTTTTGAAACCCCTGCCGAATACCGTTTTCTGCATACAATTGGCGGCGACGCTGTTGGCATGTCAACCGTTCCTGAGGTAATAGTAGCCAACCACATGGGCATGAAGGTATTTGCCATTTCGGTGATCACAAATAACGGTTTGGTTCCGAATGAAGAAGGAAACAAACACAACGAGGTTTTAGATGTTGCAACTTTGGCCGGACCAAAACTAGATATTATATTTGGGGAATTAATTGCCTCAATATAAACTAAATGAGTGGACTGTTAATTTTAGCGTTAGCACCTGTATTTATTATTGCATTTTACGTTTACTTCAGGGATAAATACGAAAAAGAGCCTTGGCCAAATTTGCTTTTAGCATTGCTTGTTGGCGTTTTGGTTGCTTTTCCGGTAATTTATGCTGAACAATTTATGAGTTTCATTGGATGGTGGGCTTCAGGAATTGTTGAAGCCGCCTGGCACTCTTTTATGGTAGCATCACTTTGCGAAGAGGGGTTTAAAATGCTGGCTGTTTACTTTCTTATATGGAAGAGCAAAGAATTTAATGAGACTTTTGACGGGATAATTTACGGATGCTTCATTTCGCTAGGTTTTGCCGGGATCGAAAACGTACTCTATGTGCTTGAAAATGGATACACTACCGGCTTAGCCAGGGCAATAACTGCCGTTCCTGCACATGCATTTTTTGGCATAAGTATGGGTTACTTTATTGGTTTGGCCCGATTTTACCCCAAAAGGCAAAAGAAATTTGTTGCCTATGCCTTTCTTATCCCGTTCTTTATGCACGGATTTTATGATTTCATTCTCCTATCGAGAATCAACATATTGCTGCTGATTTTTGTCCCTTTTATGATATACATGTGGATATCTGGATTCAAAAGAATGAAGGAGTTAAATAACGCCTCATATTTTAGAAACGATCTGCATTTAGGAATCGACTTCGGAAAAGTGAAAGAATATAACCCCGATTCAACGGATGACTAAACAAGTTTTTAGTTAAGATTTCGCAGCTTATCGAATGTCTTCTTCGACGAAAGGAAGAACTGCAACGCAATGCTCCCGCTCAAAATTTGCGTGTGATTAGGCGTTGTCACTTTGTTTATGAGCACATTGCGCTTCTCTATCAATTCAACTTTTGAACGATGAAAAGCAAAATGGGCATCAACAATTGCTTTCGCGTTTTTAAAGTCGAAAGAGACAACATATTTCGCAATAGCAATTGTATCAATCAACATCCTCTCAAAAATGATCCAATTTATATTTGCACCAGTGTGGTTTTTATACAACGTCCAAAGACTGTTTCTGATGTTCAAAAATAATTTTCGCGGATTGTTGTAATCGAGTGTTGCCCCACCCCAGTGATAAACTTTACTTTCGGGCGTATAAAGTATTTTGTGCCCTTGATTTTTTAACCTCCAGCACAAATCTATCTCTTCCATGTGGGCAAAAAAATCGGCATCGAAACCTCCAGCTTTCTTAAACTCGTTGGCGCGAACAAACAAACAAGCACCCGAAGCCCAAAAAAT
>CAZRXT010000314.1:2235-3305 GCA_964604035.1 uncultured Prolixibacteraceae bacterium
GCAACAATAATTTTGGCCATGTCGGCATCGGTAAATTCAACTACTGAAGGAAGATACGTCTCAAGATGTACCCTTCCGTTCCAATTCAATATGACGACTGCTATTTTCAACCTTTTTCAATTTTGTGTGCGAAATAAATATCTTTTTTTGAAAAACGTATTACTTATGCCTTTCGGAGAATTCATCTTTTGAAAATTTCCAACGTTTGTGTGTCCAGAAATATTGATCGGGATGTTGCCTGACCGAATTCTCCAACTTCTGATAAAAGGCATCAGTTACAAAATGCTCATCAGTTTTAGCTGCATTATCGGCAATTAGCTCAAACCTCAACTGATGATATCCTCGTTTAATGCGCGAAATTTCGACATAAATTACAGCTGCATTGGTTCTACGGGCAATTTTTTCGGTTCCAAGCATCACCGGGGTGTCTTGGTTCATAAAGGTGAGCCAATAGTTAATTTCGGATCGAACCGGCCTCTGGTCGCTAATAAAATATGCGGCATATTGGCTCCCATTTTTCACATCGGCAAACAACGTTTTAATGGTCTCTTTCATTTCAAGAGGAATAGCAGCCCTCGACCTGAGTGTTTTATAAAACTGATCGAACGTATTACTTTCTAATCTTTTATATACAAAATAGTTGCATCTAGGAAGAGCTTCATGAAAGAGCTGAAAGAATTCCCAGTTACCGAAATGACCGGCCACCAAAATAACATTCTTACCTTCGTCCATTAACCTCTTCATCAAGCCGAAGTTATCGAGAACTAACCTCTTATTCTCTTTCTTGACGTTGATATGGGTGAAATAGAGCGTTTCGAAAAGCATGTCGGAGAAGCCATGATAAAAATCTTTCTCAATCAAAGCAATCTCTTTTTCTGACTTTTCGGGAAATGATTTTCGCAGATTTTCAGAAACTACAGCTTTCCGATACCTGGCAACACGATAGATCAGAAAATACAACAAATCGGAAAAGAGGTAATGAAACTCTAGGGGGAAAAGTTGCATTGGCCACGTTACCGCCATCAATATGTAATAGCCAAGGCTCTTCTTCATTTTACTATTGATCTCGT
>CAZRXT010000315.1:0-3304 GCA_964604035.1 uncultured Prolixibacteraceae bacterium
TTACATTTCCAGTTTCCGGCAACTACTTTTTTTCTCATTGTCAAAAATATTTTTTTTGATTTATTTATGTTTTACTCTGAATTTTACAAATTTATTAAAAATGAAGACTTCAGAAAGCATACTTGCATAATATTAAACATTTAGCTCAGAAATATAATAATATTAAGCTAATGTTTTTGATTTTATCTTGAAATATACAAAAAGAGAGGCTATTAGTTGTATAAACATCTAATAGCCTCTCTTTAATATTGAAGAAATTAATATGTAGTTTCTCTTCTTTTTCCTCTAGGACCTTTGTCTTTGTCGCGGAAGTCGTTGCCTTTGAATTCGAAATTTTCTTCAGCTTCAATTTGAATTCCTTTGAATGAACGTTTATTCATTTCAGCAACAATTTTAGCTGATAATTTGGCATCAATTTCAACCGATGAGGCTCTCTTAAAGATCTCAATCTGACCAATATCCAAATCTTTTCTGCCAGAAGCCGAAATCAATAAGTCAATAACATCTTTCTTTGAAAGGTCTTTTCCTTTTCCGATATTGAAAACGACTCTCGACATTGGTTTATTAAATACCCTGTTACGACGAGGTTCACGATCACCTCTTTCTCCGTTTTCGCTTCTTTCGCTACGTTCTCCCCTAGAACTTCTTTCACCTCTAAAGCTACTTGAACCACGTTCGCTTCTAAAACCTCGTTCTCCTCTATCGCCCCTGTCACTTCTGTCGCTACGCTCAAATCGGTCGCCTCGTTCTCCTCTCATTGATTTTACTTCAACGCTAAGATCTTCAGCATCTTTGTAATAATCAAGAAAGCGGTTGAATTCTAGAGAGACAAAGCTCTTTATTAGTTCTTCGCGTGAAATATCTTTTAGCGAATCGTAAACATTGTTCATGAACGGTTCTATTTGATCATGGTTAACTTCCGATTCTTTCAATCGATCGACCAAGCTAAATAGTTGTCGTTCACAAATTTCTTTTCCACCAGGAACTTTCTTGGCTTCGAATTTCTTATGTATTACACGTTCAATTTCCCTTACTTTTCCCATTTCTTTCATGTTGATAATGGAAACCGACATGCCGTCCTTCCCTGCCCTACCTGTACGGCCAGAACGGTGGTTGTAGTTTTCAACATCATCGGGTAAGTTGTAGTTGATTACGTGTGTCAGATCGTTTACATCAAGACCACGGGCAGCAACGTCAGTAGCAACAAGCAAGCTGAGGTTACGGTCGCGAAATTTCTGCATCACATAGTCACGCTGAGCCTGAGTTAAATCACCATGAAGAGCTTCAGCATTGTAGCCATCTTTCATTAGCGAAGCTGCAACTTCTTTAGTTTCTTGTCGTGTACGACAAAAAACAATACCGTAAACTTCTGGATAAAAGTCAACTACACGTTTTAATGCCGAGTATCTGTCGCGAGCATGAACCATGTGATAAATGTGAGAGATATTTTCAGCACTAGCATTTTTTTGCCCTACTGTAATCTCTATTGCATTGTTCATGTAAGTTCTTGCAATTGCTGAGATTTCGTTTGACATGGTTGCCGAAAAAAGAAGTGTGTTCTTTTCATTTGGCGTATCAGCCAAAATTGCATCAACATCTTCTTTGAACCCCATTTTTAACATTTCATCGGCCTCGTCGAGTACCAATGAATGAACCTTTGAAAGATCAACTTTTTTTCTCCTCACCAAATCGTGTATACGACCAGGAGTTGCAACAACAATGTGTACACCTCTTCTAATTGAATTAATTTGTTTGTCGATAGGTGCTCCACCGTATACGGCAACAATATTCAATCCTTTTATAAACTTGCTGTAATTCTCGAGGTCGCGAGTAATTTGCAGACATAATTCTCTTGTTGGGCTTAATACCAACATTTGAGGATAATTGTTTTCAATGACAATATTCGCCAATAATGGCAACCCAAACGCAGCAGTTTTACCTGTTCCTGTTTGTGCTAAACCTACAATGTCATTTTTACCTTGGATTAAAATTGGAATTACTTTCTCCTGAATCGGAGTGGGTGTTTCGTAGCCTAATTCCTGAATACCCATAAGGATTTCCGAAGAAAGCCCCATTTCACTGAATAACATACTTTTACTTTTTTGAGGCGTTCCCGTTTTATCCCTATAAATACAGGTCAGCCCGATTAATTATTGCGCAATCTTTGTCCCATTCCCAGATAAATCTGGGCACATTAAAATCTAAAATTTCTTTAAACGAACAGTTATGCTTCAACTGAATGATTGCTTTTCAATTGATTTTTAAAATCTTAGATTTTCCTTAATCGGCGGCGCAAAAGTAATGGAATAAATTAATATATATTCCTTTTCTTTGTGTTAATTTGGTTTTGTTAACTTTAATCTTAATTTGTCATCAAATATTTCAATGGAAATTCAACAATTTAATAGAGATCTTTCTTCTGAACTCAAATTTAGTGCTTCGCGAAGTAGTGGGCCTGGTGGTCAAAACGTGAATAAGGTTAACTCAAAAGTTGAGCTTCGATTT
The DNA here is from genome assembly GCA_964604035.1 of uncultured Prolixibacteraceae bacterium. Classification (GTDB taxonomy): domain Bacteria; phylum Bacteroidota; class Bacteroidia; order Bacteroidales; family Prolixibacteraceae; genus CAYMTR01. The sequence continues at coordinate 2,506 of CAZRXT010000315.1, forward strand.
CATGTTGACCAATCGGAATTACTTTCAGAAAATGAGAAGTTTATGATTAACTTACATTGTCGAAATCGCATTAATAGTGAAGGTGAATTAATTATTACCGTTCAAACCGATAGATCGCAACTAAAGAACAAAGAAGAAGCTATCGAAAAGTTTTATCAGCTGATAACAAAAGCGTTAACTCCTAGAAAAAAACGAAGACCTTCGGCACCAACAAGATCTTCTGTTGAACGACGGTTAAAACTGAAAAAAGAAAGTTCAGAAAAAAAACAACTTCGGAAGAAGATTGAATAACCGCTTCTTATGATTCTTTCCGCTTAAAAAAGTGATGAGAATCACCCCATTCGCCATAGCCAATCTCACTGTCCGATAAGGCAATCCGGGCATCTAAGCACTTTACACAATTTTCGGGTTCTTCATCTACACAGGGTTTATTTTGGTAAAGATGATAATCGTTTCGATAACGGCCTGGAGTAATGTTTGGCATAATAATATTTGCTCCAACTTTTACACCTTTTTCGCGCCCCATTGGATCTATAGCTTGCAAGGCTGTAGCAGCAGCAATGTTTATATCTTTCATTAAGATTCGAAGTACAGCAATCATTTTCAGGCTCATATCAAATCTGGAGTTTAAGCTCCAAAGCCTATCTCTATATTTATATAGTGGAGTTTCGGTATGTTCAATGTAAGGTCCCATCCCTACCATATCAATATTTATTTGTTTCATATAGAGTAGATCATCGGCAAGATCTTCAATTGTTTGAAAAGGCAATCCAATCATTACTCCGGTTCCTGTTTGATA
>CAZRXT010000316.1:0-3262 GCA_964604035.1 uncultured Prolixibacteraceae bacterium
TTCAATATAAGGGAATGAGCATTTTCTATGTTGGCAACCTTGGACAGATTATGCCAGCTATGAAGGAGGTAAAACCACACATTTTCAACACTGTGCCCCGGTTGCTCGAACGAATTTACGATGGCATTGTAGGTAAAGGTAAAGAGCTGAAAGGATTGAAAAGGGCTATTTTCTTCTGGGCAATTACACTGGGAAACAAGTTCGATTATGGAAAAAAGTTTAGCTGGTTCTTCGTTCAAAAACGAATGATTGCCGATAAACTTATTTATTCGAAATGGCGAGCTGTTTTGGGCGGAAACGTTCAGGTAATTATTTCGGGAGGTGCGGCTTTACAACCACGTATTGCAAGGGTTTTGGGTGTGGCACACATCAAGACAATTGAGGGCTATGGACTAACTGAAACTTCGCCAGTAATAGCGGTAAGTAATTTAGTTACTAATGAAATACGCATTGGAACTGTTGGTGTGGCTCTGCCTGGAGTTGATTTGCGAATGGCCGACGATGGCGAAATTATTTGCAAAGGACCTAACGTAATGATGGGTTATTACAAAGACCCTGAGTTGACGCAGAATGCAATTGACGAGAACGGATATTTCCACACCGGCGATATTGGGGTTTTTATTGAAGGAAAATACCTGAAAATTACCGACCGCAAGAAAGAGATATTCAAACTTTCGGGTGGAAAATACATTGCACCTCAAATGATTGAAAACAGACTGAAAGAGTCGTTCTTTATTGAGCAGGCAATGGTGGTTGGCGAAAATGAAAAGTTTGCCTCGGCACTTATTATTCCCGACTTTTCATACCTGAGAAAATGGTGCGAAGACAAAGGTATTGCCGCAACGACAAAAGAAGAAATTGCTAAGAATACCGATGTTATTGCGGTTATTCAGAAAGAGGTGAACGAAATAAACAAGACTCTTGGGCAGGTCGAGGAGATTAAGCGTTTCAGATTGCTGACCGACGAATGGACTCCCGAAACTGGCGAAATGTCTCCAACATTGAAACTCAAAAGAAACGTTATAGGTCAGAAATATAGCGGTGTTATTGAAGATATTTTCAGCACATCGCGACAGGAAGATGGAAAGCTAAGAATCCGAATTCCTCGAATCAACTTGAGCTTAGCCGAATTGATCAGCAAACTTCGGAATGGAAATATATTCATGAACTGGTAATCGATATTGGGTTAATCGTTATATAGAATCCCGTTCTTTTGAGTTCGGGATTTTTCTTTTTCCCTGTTTTTCGGTCAACTATTCCGTACAAAATGTATTCTTAATCATCTCATTGTAGTCCCGACTGGTTTTGAAAACCTCTGATCTGTAATGTAGCTAAACAAGTAGGACGGATCATAGCCATTGCCTCATTCTCAATTTATTCTTTTCATTTCTGAACCATTTTTTTACTTTTGAAATAACAACGCAATAAGAATTTACAAACGAACTAAATTTAACACAATGCATGTCGCTAAGTTTGAAATCGATTCCTCAAATTTGGATCAAATTGTAAATCACCTCATCGAATTCATTGATTTCGACTATGAAAACCACAGCACCGACATGTCAGTACTCGCTTCTGAAGATCGGAATTTTACAAATAGTTCTTCGCAATTTAACCTGATCATTTTAAAGGTTTCAAATGGTCGGCTTTTCATTGAAGTAGTTGGCGCTGCAGGTGGAACTGGCTTATTAAACATTGATTGGGGTTCTGAAAAAGGCTTTATTAAGAAAGTAGAGAAACAACTGGCTGATTATGCAACTGAATTTGGGCTTGTTTTGGAAAAGATTGATGACGATTATTAAAGATGAACCAGCAACATATCAACAAACATCTGAGTGTGCAAAAACGGTGTAAACAATAAAATCGAGGTACTTTCATTTTAAATTATCAGGGCACTCAACGCTAAAAAAAAACCATCAGTATTTATACCAAAAACAGTTGAAAATGAACATCGAAGCAACCCATTTAGGAAAACAAGGCAGTATACCATTCCTGTAAATAATTGATTAATAAAGCACTTACGCAATGTAAGGATTTTATAATTGAGAAAATCCAAGATCCGGCGTTGGGTTCAGAACTACTGCTTTGAGCGAAGCAAAGTAGATTGATGCAAAATATTTATCTTTACAGAAATTTGCAACCTATGAGCAATCAGGAAATTCTAAATAAAATAAGAACTGCAATTATATCGCAAGATAAATCTGCACAGGCATTTTTGTTTGGTTCAAGAGCCCGAAATACGAACAGGCGCAATTCCGATTGGGATATACTTATTTTGGTTAATAATCCGGTTGTTTCAAATGAAATTGAAGATCAATTCAGGGATGCTCTGTATGATATTGAGTTGGAATCAGGCCAAATTATTTCCACGCTCATTTACCCAAAAGAAACTTGGAATAATAAAATGAAGGTCTCTCCTCTTTTTCACACCATCCAAAAAGAAGGAATTTTACTGGCATGACAGGAACTTCCAATGACTACTATATTGACTACAGAATTGAAAAGGCGTACGATTCATTTGATGATGCCCAACTTCTGTTTTCGAACGAACGCTGGAATGCGTGTGTGAACAGGCTTTATTATTCTTGCTTTTACATTACCATAGCCTTAATGGTTAAAAATGGAATTGAAACCACTACTCATGACGGAGTAAGAAACCAATTGGGACTTCGATTTGTAAAAAACAATTTGATTGACAAACATTTTGGAAAACTTTATTCCAAGCTTTTTGATTACCGTTTGAAAGGCGACTATGGTGACCTTTTCGATTTCAACGAAGCTCTTGTTGCTCCGCTTATTACAGAGGTTGAAAAATATCTTGACACAATAAAAACACTGATTTTAGCACATGACATTTAGCTTTCTATGAATATCGAAGCAACCCACCTAGGAAAACAAAGCAGTTACCCGCAGCATTACGACCCAAGTGTTCTGGTTGCTGTTCCGCGTATATTGAACCGCGAACAGTATGGGATTTCCAACAATGCGCTGCCCTTTTCGGGTGTTGATGTGTGGCATGCCTACGAATTCAGTTTCCTTACAGCCAAAGGGGCTCCCGTAATTGGGCTGTTAAAAATCGTATATCCATGTAATAATGAGTTTCTTGTCGAAAGCAAGTCGCTGAAGCTCTACCTCAACTCGTTCAACATGGACCGTTTTGGCGAAACTCGCAAAGAAGGGATTTCGGCCGTTACCCAAATCATTGGAAAAGACCTTTCCGAACTGCTGAAATGCAAGGTTCAGGTGGCTTACTTCGACCAAA
>CAZRXT010000317.1:0-3256 GCA_964604035.1 uncultured Prolixibacteraceae bacterium
TTTGAAAGTGAACAATTCACTAAAGAACTTTTTTATGAAATAGTTACAAATAAATTTTCTAAATTTGCCATCCGTTTGACCGATGTGCAAACGAATCCTGTAAAATATTTGTTCTGAAACGATTAATAAAAATTTAATAGCAAGATGACAGTAGAAAATCAGAATGTCGCTGGCAAAGAGATGTCAATTGAAGAGAAGCTAAAGTTACTCTTTGAACTTCAAATGGTAGCATCTGAAATGGACAAACTTAAGGTTTTGCGTGGTGAATTACCGCTTGAAGTGCAAGATCTGGAAGATGAAATTGCCGGTTTGAAGACACGTATTAACAACTACGATGACGAAATAAAAAGCCTCGATACAGCTATTGCTAACCGAAAAGCTGCAATAACCGAGTCGACTGGCCTTATCAAGAAATATACCGACCAGCAAAACAATGTCAGGAATAACCGTGAATTTGATTCTCTTTCAAAAGAAATTGAGTTCCAAAACCTTGAAATTGAGCTTTCTGAAAAAAGGATCAAAGAACATTCTGCTGATCTGGCAAAAAAGAAAGAAGCTACTGAGTTGGCTCAGATCCAATTGAAAGAGCGCGAAGACGATTTAGATCGGAAGCAGAAGGAACTCGAAGAAATTACTTCTGAAACTAAAATTGAAACCGACAGGTTGAACGAAAAAGCTGCCGTAATTGAAACACGCATTGAAGCCAGGTTACTTTCGGCTTTCAAACGTATTCGTAAAAATGCTCGTAATGGTTTGGCGGTTGTAACCGTTGAACGCGATGCTTGTGGTGGTTGTTTCAATAAAATTCCACCTCAACGTCAATTAGACATTGCTTCGCATAAAAAAGTTATCGTATGTGAATATTGCGGTAGAATACTTGTAGATAAAGACATTTATCAGGCTCAAGAATAAGAAAAAACATAGTTTCAATAAGAAAAGGCATCAGCAATGATGCCTTTTTTGTTTCTATTTTTTTCCATAGATGAAAATTGCATTCGAAAAATGATATTTTTGTTCAGAACACTTAATATATTCTAACTATGCCATCTATCAAAAATGTAGGAGAAAAAATCCGTCAGGTTCGTGAGATGAAAAATATTAATATCGAAGAACTGGCAATACGAAGCAATTTGGACAGCGAACAAATTGTTCAGATCGAAGAAAACAAAGTTATCCCATCGCTAGCGCCACTTATTAAAATAGCCCGATCGTTGGGTGTTCGACTTGGAACATTCCTCGACGATAGTGAACAACTCGGCCCGGTAGTGACATTGGCCGGTGAAGAAAAAAAAGGTGCCAGCTTTTCCAACAAAAACCTTAAAGCCAGATCGCACATGGATTTTTTTGCCCTTGCCAGCGATAAAGCAGGACGGCACATGGAACCTTTTATTGTCGACATTAAACCCGGCGATGCTAACGACTACATGCTATCTTCTCACGAAGGCGAAGAGTTTATCTACGTTCTCGAAGGATCGGTTGAAATCAACTATGGGAAAGATGTTTATGTACTGCAAGTTGGCGACAGCATCTACTACGATTCGATTGTAAATCACAATGTACATGTTCATGCCGAACAACCTTCAAAGATATTGGCTGTAGTTTATGCACCATTTTAACAACTGACTTACAATGGAATTGATAGAAAAAACACTTGGAAGTTATATCGAAAAATGGGCTTATGAAACTCCTGATCACGACTTCGTAGTTTTTGCCGACCGTGGGTTGCGTTTTTCTTACAGCGAATTCAATAAACGTGTAGATAAACTTGCCAAAGGGCTGTTGTATATAGGCGTTGGCAAAGGCGATCATTTAGGAATTTGGGCAACCAATGTCCCCGACTGGTTAACTTACACCTTTGCGGCTGCAAAAATCGGAGCTGTAGTTGTAACTGTAAACACAAGTTATAAATCTCACGAACTGGAATACCTGTTGCAGAACTCCGATTGCCATACGCTCTGCCTTATCGACAGTTGGCGCGATAGCGACTATATTGGGATGCTGAACGAACTTGTTCCTGAACTCAAAACTTCGGAGCGGGGTTTCCTTAAAAGCGAAAAGTTTCCGCATCTCAAAAATGTGATTTATATAGGTCCTGAGAAACACCGGGGAATGTATAACACCAACGAACTTATTCTTTTAGGCGAACATATTGACGATACAGAATTGGAAGACGCGAAACTGCAAGTCGACCCTTATGATGTTGTAAATATGCAATATACCTCAGGAACAACAGGCTTTCCGAAAGGAGTTATGCTTACCCACGTAAATATTTTGAACAACGGCTTTTCAATTGGCGAACGTCAGCATTTTACTGCTGCCGACCGGTTATGTCTTCCTCCACCTCTTTTTCATTGCTTTGGAATTGTTTTGGGTATGATGGCCGTTTTAACTCATGGCTCAACGGTTGTAATGATCGAATCTTTCGACCCGCTTTTGGTTCTTGCTTCATGCGAAAAAGAAAAATGCACTGCCCTATATGGTGTTCCAACAATGTTTATTGCAGAGCTCAACCATCCAATGTTCAACATGTTCGATTTAAGTTCTCTTCGTACCGGAATTATGGCAGGCTCTCTTTGTCCTATCGAAACAATGCGCGCTGTAATCGACAAAATGAACATGAAAGAAATCACCATTGTGTACGGCCTTACTGAATCGTCGCCCGGAATGACACAATCTTTTGCCGATGATCCGATTGAGATGAAAGTCACCACTGTTGGTCGAGAATTCCCGATGGTTGAAGTAATGGTTGCCGACCCAGAGACAGGCGAGGAACTTCCTGTTGGGCAACAAGGCGAAATGTGTTGCCGGGGATACAATGTTATGAAAGGATATTACAAAAACCCTGAAGCAACAGCCAAAATTATCGACAAAAACGGTTGGCTACATTCGGGCGACCTTGGTGTTAAAGACGAAGATGGAAATTTCCGTATTACAGGGCGCATAAAAGATATGATTATTCGTGGTGGTGAGAATATTTATCCTCGCGAGATCGAAGAGTTCCTCTACGCAATGCCCGAGATTAAGGATGTTCAGGTAGCTGGGGTTCCTAGTCCAAAATACGGCGAAGCGGTTGGTGCTTTCATTATTCTTCACGAAGGGAAATCGCTTTCGGAAGAGGATATTCAAGATTTTTGCCGCGGAAAAATTGCTCGGTTCAAAATTCCTAAATACATATTTTTCCTGAAAGAGTTCCCAATGACTGCCAGTGGTAAAATTCAGAAATACAAACTCCGCGATATGAGTTTGGAGCTGTTGA
>CAZRXT010000318.1:0-3256 GCA_964604035.1 uncultured Prolixibacteraceae bacterium
AAATATGGATTGAACCTCATTTTTGTAGTTTGCTGCCTAACAAACAATCCGGCAAATGTTGCCACAAAAGTGATGACCATATCGACATAAGCCCCTCCAAACAAATGGCAAAAAGAAGCACCTGCCAAGCTTACAAACGTAAGTATAACCAACCGAGGATAGTGCGGCAGTTCCTTAAGCCTTTCAAGCTCGGCATTAACCTGATCGATAGTCCACCCTTCTTCAACAACCTTCCAGCTCATGTGGCTAATACCACTCACTAGTCGAAAGTTGACACCATGAGGTGAAGTCCGTTTCAAGCTACTGTAAAATTTATCTTTACGTTCGTCGGCCAACGAAAGCATCAACGCACGGTGTGTTACAAGCAATTCGGCATCGTAATGAAAAGCATTCGCTATCCTATTAACAGTTACCCGTATGCGGTTGGTGTTTGCGCCCGAACTCATAAGCAATGCACCAGTCTCGAGCAAGACTTTCCCAAGTGCACTGATTTTAACTTTTTCTTTTTCCATATACCCTATAACCATTTAAAAGGCGTAAACCCCTTTTGCAGTTTATCAACAAGTATTGGTCAAGTTAGTTCAAAAAAATGATATAGTAGGTTTATTGGTTGCCCTCTCAGGCGGTGCAAATATATGATGATGCGTAAAAGATGACGAAAGAAGCCCGGCAAATTAATGTTTTGTTAAGATGTATGACCTTCCTTACAAACAAAGGAGGCTATAACCTTGCAAATGAAATTTACGATTTCAACTTCGACACCTCTTCCTGCAACCGTGCCACTGCTCCCGTAAGTTTTTGCACACTCAGGGCATCTGCCTCTGGTAATTCGAACGACAAGAAACCAAGAGCTTTCCAAATTTCGAGCACCGAAGATGATTCGACCAAATAAGGATCGTATTCCAAGTTGTCCGATTTCAGTAGTAATTGCTCTTCGTTGGGCTGAAAAACGCGTTTATAAACAATGCCTTCGTCGGCAGTAATCAGCACGTAAGGTTTTCCTTCGCGAATGCCCGACACATGCTCCACATAGTCGCAAAAGATATAAGAACCGGGAGGCACGGGCAACATGCTGTCGCCTTTAATCTGAAACACACGATAACTTCGGCCCTTCGACAACTCAGCAACAGGCATACTAAAGTTGGGCAAGCGTTCCATGTATTCGGCATCGGCACGGCCATTCAAATAACCCGCCGAAGCTTTAACCGGCACAATCGAAATCAGCTCTTCATTGTCGGGCGTAACCACCACGCTAAGAACTTTTAACTTGTCTCCGTTCTCCGTTCTCCGTTTTCCCGTCTCCGTTCTCCCGTCTCCGTTCTCCGAAATATTTACAGCCAGCAAATCGTCCATGGTCACGCCAAACAGTTCAGCCATCTGCCTTATCACGGTAAGCTTTGGCACTCCCCGCCCCTCTTCGTACGAACCAATTAGCGACCGCTTAACATCAAGCTTGTCGGCCAAATCGCCCTGAGTCATTCCTTTCAGCTTGCGCAGGAATTTCATATTTTCTTTTAAGTAGATCATTGTAAATGCTAATAATATTAGTATTTTCGTCGTGAAAATACAGAAAAATCAAAAGCCATGAACGAAACAGTTCAGAAAAAACTAAATATATTAGCCGATGCAGCAAAATACGATGTGTCGTGCGCATCGAGCGGAAACAACAGGAGCAACACACAAGGGGGAATTGGCAATGCGCTGAATTGCGGAATCTGCCATAGTTTTACCGAAGATGGCCGTTGCGTTAGCTTGCTGAAAGTACTGATGACAAACAGTTGCATCTACGATTGCGCCTACTGCATTAACCGCCGCACCAACGACCGTCCGCGTGCCACGCTTACCGTTGAAGAGCTTGTTGACCTTACTATTGGCTTTTATCGAAGAAATTACATTGAAGGATTGTTTCTTAGTTCGGGGGTGATAAAAAACCCCGATTACACCATGGAGCGGATGATGCTGGTGGCCAAAAAACTACGAACAGAAGAGCGCTACAATGGTTACATCCACCTGAAAGCCATACCCGGCGCCAGTCCTGAATTAATTCATCAAGCAGGAATTTATGCCGACAGGTTGAGTGTGAACATTGAAATACCATCGAACCCCGAACTGAAACGGCTAGCACCCGAAAAAAACTACCCCGACATATTCAAACCGATGAGCTATATCAAAAGCAACATCATTTCTAACAAAGAGGAACTGCAACGCTTCCGACATGCGCCCAAATTTGCCCCAGCCGGACAAAGCACACAATTAATAGTAGGTGCTACGCCCGAAAGCGACAGGCAAATTCTATCTCTTGCATCTGATTTGTACAGTGGCCAACGATTGAAACGGGTTTACTACTCGGGCTACCTGCCTGTAAACGAATACGACCAACGGTTACCCGCACTGAAAACCCCGCCGCTGGTGCGCGAAAACCGACTCTACCAAAGCGACTGGCTAATGCGTTTCTACAAGTTCAAGGCCGACGAGATTCTGAGCGACGACCACCCATTTCTCGACCTTGAAATCGACCCAAAACTGGCGTGGGCATTAAGAAACTTACAGTCGTTCCCCATCAATGTAAATAAAGCGGCTTACGAAATGATTTTGCGGGTGCCTGGCATTGGCGTACAGTCGGCACAACGGATTATTGAAGCCCGAAAGTTCCGCACGCTAACCACTCAACACCTGACCAAAATTGGTGTGGTAATGAAACGTGCCAAATATTTCATTGTAAGCAATGAACTACCATCGTCAATATATGATTTACCTTCAGAAACATTACGAAAGCAGATCATTCTTGGAGAAAAGCCTAAAACACAAAAACAACCAGATACACAGCTGAAGTTGTTTTCGTTTGCCGAAGTAGTCAAAACGCCAATGCGGTTGACTAGTAGTCTCGCGTTGCTCGATTAACTGAATGACACAGAAGAACGCGGAGGTTGCAGAGGAAAAGAGTCTAAAATCTTTGCAATTAGTAAAACATGATAATTAAGAACAAATCGATTGATGACAGATTTAATAAATCATAAATCTCAATAGTATGGCAAAAATCAACGTTAAAGATACCGAAATCACTATTATTTCAGTTAATGAGAGAGATTACATTTCGCTTACAGATATGGCAAATGCAAAAGAAAGCGAAAGTCGTGCTGCCGATATTATTAAGAACTGGTTGAGAAGCAGATACACACTTGAATTTCTAGGAACCTGGGAGCAAATAAATAACCCCACTTTTAAAGTGGTCGAATTCGACCACTTTAAATCTCAA
>CAZRXT010000319.1:0-3248 GCA_964604035.1 uncultured Prolixibacteraceae bacterium
TGATCTTCATTGTAGTAAGTGAATAAGTGCTAAAGATATGCTAATCGGCGAAAAAATGAAAAATAAAAATTATACAGTCCTACCTAACTCAAATTTGAATGACAAAAGTCGTTGAGAAAACACACTTAGTTTCAACTTAAAATATTAACAATTAACTTTGCGAAAAAATAAGAATCAGAAGATATGTGGGTAAGAAAAACTGATATAGAAAAAGCTGAAGAAGAAAAGGTTAATAAGAAAATCCGTTTCAAAGGATCGATAAAATTTGGAATCCTGATCTTTCTTTTAATTGCCATTATCTGGCCGGTTGCTGCAATAATAATTGGAATAGTTGGAAGCAAGAATCCCGAAACGGCCGATGCTGCAATGAAAATTGGCGATCTCCCTAAATATATTCCCGGGTTCCTGCGTTTGGCCGCAATGATGGGTATTGCTTCGTTTGTATTCTCTGCTATTTCGAAGCCTAAAAAACGTGTAACTACCATGATGTGCAACAGCTGCCGCGAAACAAAAATCAAAGATAAGGCAACACAGTGCCAATGCGGAGGAACCTTTATCGACAGCGATAATTTTAAATGGGTTGAAGATCAGCAACAATAAACTAAAATCGACTACTACCCTATTTCAATCAAGCGCAATTACAGATTAAAAAACGCCATTTCAACAGCCATTAAAAGTTGGATAAACTGATATTTTAAAAGTTTGTTCCTATTTTTGGGGCTTTCTTTAAAAATTGCATTTCAAACAAAACATCAGTTTTCTCATGAATAATCAGCACGAAATAATTTTGCTCAACATATACGGCAACGATAAACCCGGATTGACTTCTTCGTTAACCCAAATTCTTGCAAATTACAATGTTAACATTCTCGATATTGGCCAAGCAGTAATCCACAACAACCTCGACCTTGGTATTTTGTTTGAAGTACCGTCCGAATCGGAGTCTTCGCCAATATTGAAAGATCTGCTTTTCAAAGGTTACGAACTTGGGATCAGGGTGAAATTCACACCAATTGCAGAAGAAGAATACAACCAATGGGTTGGCAATCAAGGAAAAGGTAGGTACATTATCACTCTTGTTGGTCGCATTATAACTTCAAAACATATTGCCGATGTAACCAGTATTGTCTACAACCAGCAACTGAATATTGATAAAATATCGCGTATTTCGGGACGAATAAAACTTACCGAACGTTCAGAAGACACAAAAGCTTGCGTTGAACTACTGGTCAGGGGAACACCGCTCAATATAACCCAAATGAAAAGTAGTTTCCTTTCTCTTGCCCACGAATTGGGCGTTGACATTGCATTTCAGGAAGACAACATTTATAGGCGCACACGCAGGTTGGTCTGTTTCGACATGGACTCTACACTTATTCAGACCGAAGTAATTGACGAACTGGCACATAAAGCAGGAGTTGGCGAAGAAGTGTGCAACATTACAGAAAAAGCAATGCGTGGCGAAATTGACTTTGCCGAAAGTTTCAAACAACGTATAGCACTGCTGAAAGGCCTCGACGAACAGGTGATGAAAGAGATTGCCGAAAACCTTCCGCTAACCGAAGGCGCCGAACGTCTTTTCAGGACACTTAAAAAATATGGCTTCAAAACGGCCATCCTTTCGGGCGGATTTACCTATTTTGGAAAACACCTTCAGAATAAGCTTGGTGTAGATTATGTGTTTGCAAACCAGTTAGAGATTGTTGATGGAAAACTTACCGGCAACTATCTGGGCGAAATTATTGATGGCTCGAAGAAAGCTGAATTACTGCGCAATATAGCCTTTAAAGAAGATATTCACCTTGAACAAACGGTGGCTGTTGGCGATGGATCGAACGATTTACCTATGCTCAACATTGCCGGACTAGGAATTGCCTTCCATGCAAAACCTGTGGTGAAGAAGAATGCACAGCACGCTATTTCAACAACCGGGCTCGATGCTATTCTTTTCCTTATGGGCTTTCGCGAAAGGGACATTGAATAATTTGAGGCCTGTTTTCCGAAACAACCCAAATTTTATTATAAGTAGCGCGAATTTATTGTTGTTGTAATTGACTTTCTTCTTAATGGCAATTAATCAGTTGTTTTGTTGAATAATAAATAGTCAATTATAATTAATAAATTACTTATCTTACGATTCTTAAATTCAATGTGAAGCAACAAACCTAAATTTTTCACTGTGAAAACAATCGTAGTTTATTATTCAAAAAGTAGCAACAATAAGTTTTTGGCTGAAAAAACAGCCTAAACACTGGACTGTGATATTGAAGAGATAATTCCAAGAGTAAATATTTTCATTCTCCTGTTATTCAATATGAGTTTTGGCAACAAACCTCTAAAGCACAACCTTAAAGAATATGACAGGGTAATTTTGGTCGGTCCAATTTGGATGGGAAAGTTTATTTCGCCACTTAAAAGCTTTGTTAAAAGATACCGAAAAAGCATCACACAACTTTACTTCATTACCTGTTGTGGCAGTTCGGACCAAAAGAAGGACGAAAAATTTGGCCACAACCTCGTTTTTAAACTTGTAAAAGAGATGCTTGGCGAAAAATGTATTTCATGTGAAGCCTTCCCTATTATTTTAGTTGTCCCTGAAGACAAAAAAAACGATGACGACGCAATTATGAAAACTCGCCTTTCGAATGAGAATTTCACTGGAGAGATCAAACAACGGTTCGACAACTTTATCAGCAACATAAAATAATATCTTTTCTATTGACCATCTACTTGGTATTTCTTACATTTATCGAACAGCAATAACAAACATGCTGCAACCTTAATAGAAAACAAAAAGAACAACCTATGGATAAGAACATTGAATATTCGATAAAGGAAGGTTACAACGAAATGGATTTCGACAAAGTAACCCAAATGTTAGCCGGTTCGTACTGGTGCGAAGGAATTCAGAAAGATGAAGTTCTACAGGGTGCTCAAAACTCGGCATTGGTGGTTGGTGCATTTTCTGCCAATAACAAACAAATTGGTTTTGCCAGGGTAATATCCGACAAAACCAGATTTGCCTACATTCTCGACATTATTGTTGACGAAGGATACAAGAAAAAAGGCATTGAACAAGATTTGACAATATTCATTCTTAACCATCCCGAGTTGAAAGACGTTTATCAATGGTTGCTGATATCCAAAGACTCTCACGATGAATTTAAGAAAGCTGGGTTTAAGACAGCTTCTCATACTAAAAGCTGGTTGGAAATAAGGTTAGGAAGACCCGAAAAATAAAGAGTGTC
>CAZRXT010000320.1:0-3246 GCA_964604035.1 uncultured Prolixibacteraceae bacterium
AAATAAACAGAAAAGAATCAACAAAAAAAATAAACATCGATGCAACTATTCAAAGATTTAATTTTCAGTTGGCTTAGTGCTTTTTGGAGCGGTAATGGCTTTGCAAAACTATTTACAACAATGATTGTTGGCGGCACCATTATTCTAATTGCATTCATTCTTTTATTTGTTTTCAGAAGAATTTTGATCAGTATAATTCATCGGGTTGCAAAAAAAACCACTTCTGAATGGGACGATATCCTTGTCGACTCAAAGTTTTTTAATGGAGTGGCCCATTTAGTTCCTGCTTCGGTCTTCTATTTCTGGTCGGGATATGCAAATGAGTACTATCCGCTTCTACAAGGCTACATAATGAAAATGAGTAATTTATATTTTCTTTTTGCCTTCATGCTAATTGTAAATTCATTGTTGAATTCGCTTAATGAAATCTACAACAAGAGCTTTGCTCAAGCAAAAGAGAGGCCTATTACAGGCGTAATTCAGCTGGTTAAAATTATCATCTACTTTGTTTGCGCCTTAGTTTTTATATCTATCATTTTTAATAAAAACATTTCGACACTGTTTACCGGATTGGGGGCAGCTGCGGCTATCTTAATGCTGGTTTTTAAAGACTCTATTCTTGGTTTTGTTGCCAGTATTCAAATTGGGATGAACAAACTGGTGAAAGTTGGCGATTATATCGAATTCCCTGATAAAAAACTCGACGGCACTGTAACCGAAATCAACCTCACTTGCGTAAAAATGCAGAATAGCGATAAAACAATTATAAGCCTACCTACCTACTCGCTTGTTTCCGAATCGTTTGTCAATTGGGATGGCATGGAGAAATCGGGAATGCGACGCATTAGGCGATCAATAAAAATTGATATCACCAGTGTGAAATTCTGCGACGGAACAATGGCCGAAAGATTCAGAAACAACCCACAAATCAACAAATTTGCCAATATTAGCGAGATTGAAGCAGAGCAATCGACAAACCTTGGGATTTTCAGAATGTTCATCGAAAACTACTTGAAAAATTACCCAACGGTTGTTCCTGAAGCCAACATTGTTGTGCGCCACCTGCAACCAACAGAAACAGGTATTCCTATTGAAATTACAGTTTACAGTAAAGAACAACGATGGCCGGAATTCGAAAAAATTCAGTCCGACATTTTTGACTTTATACTGGCCGTAGTTCCCGAGTTTGAACTTAGGGTTTTCCAAAGTCCTACCGGTTTCGATTTAAAACCATCGAAATAGAAGGAATCGCTTCTAGTATAAAATTGAAATATCCTTTTAGCTTTGCTGGAATTCAATTGTGAAAGACTACCATGCTCGTTTCATGCTTTTTACTATTTTTACAATCACAAGAAAAAAAAAGATGCGTACAACTCTTCTAACTATTGGATTTATTGCTTGCTGCATAATCGGTTTTGCAGGGAACACGGTTGTTAAAGAAATCACGGGCAATGTTGTAACTGTTACTCCGGGAAGAAAACAACTTCACACCCTGGGCTGGCCAAACGATATAATAAATTCGATAGCTGTAAAGACAAGCCAGGGCATTATTCTTGTCGACACTCAAAATTCGCCTGCCAACGCAAAAATGATTAAAGCTGCACTGGAAGAGAAATTTGGCGATTCTACGTTTGTTTACATCATTAATACACATGGTCATTCATGCCACTCGGGCGGAAATTGCGTATTCAATTCGAACCGAATTGTTGCTCAAACCAATAGTATGGGAGAGATAAAAGATTACGATGATCTGTTTTTGGGTCAAACCGTTGAGTTCCTCCGCAAGAAAATCTATTACAAAACAAACATCCTCGATACAATTACCGTTCAGGGCGAACTATCCGACTCAATTAATCAGGCTATAGATCTTTACAAATCGTATGAATCTGATTTGTTGAACAATTACAAAGTTAGGTTTCCCGATTTAACTTTCGAAGACACATTAACCCTTCGAGCCGGAGAACAGACCGTAAAATTGACTTACATGGGCAAAGGGCACGGTGCTGCCGATATTACGGCTTATTTTCCTGTTGAAAAAGTAATATGCACCGGAAATCTTTTCCACCTTGGTTCATACAACGACGAAGGAATGCCAAGTTTCTACCTGAACCGTGTAAACGAGATTCAGAAGTGGATTGGAGGGCTATCGACAATATTAAACAGCAAAAATGAAATTGAGTACGTGCTTACTACTCATGGAAAAAAACCGCTGAAACGCGAGAATCTTGAGTTCGTTTACGATTACTGCAAAAAGGTTTACGAGCTGGTTTACAAAGCCAAAAAAAGCGGACAACCAATGGAATCGCTTCAAAGCCTTGAGAATTTCAAACCTCTGTTTGAGCAATACAAAAAAGTGGTTTCAATAAATACCGATGTTGAAGAGATGCACGCAAAAAACATCTCAATTATTTGGAAATACATTGAATAAATCAGCGCACAAAAACAAGTTCATGTTCCGTTGATCGGTCATTGTCGAAGTAATAACCTTCATAATCGAAAGCTTTTAGGTCTTCCCATTTGTCAATACGATTCTCGATAACGAAGCGGGCCATCATCCCTCGGGCTCTTTTAGCGTACACAGTAATCATTTTAATTTTACCCTGCCGCTCTTGATAAAAAGAAGCGGTTATGACCGGGAATTTTAATTTTTTCAGATCGATTGCCGAAAAATATTCCATGGAAGCAAGATTGATGAGCACTTTGTTGCCGGGAGAGTTTTCAATAGCCTCGTTTATTGCCATTGCAATATCGTCCTTCCAAACATTATAAAGGTTTTTCCCAATTGAGAAACTGAGCTTTAAGCCCATTTCGAGCCGATGCTCCTGAATAAGATCGAGTGGACGAAGCGTGCCATATAATCCCGACAATATTCGCAGAACATTCTGAGAATAAACCAAATCGTCAAGCCGCATTTCCGAAGCCTTCAACCCACGATAAACTTCGCCGGTAAAAGCTAAAACCGATGGCATTGAATTTTGAACGGTATGTTGCTTATCCCAAAACAACAATCGGTCAATATTCCGATGAGCCAACTTTGGGCTAACGTCCATTATTTGTTCAAATTCCGACGGACTAAGACGATTGAGCTCTGCAACAAGTTTGGCTGTTTTATCCAGAAATTGAGGCGCAGAAAATTGCATCACTTCTTGGAATTGCAATGGAACAACTTTCATATCTTTTGCCGGAGCAAGAACTAGTAACATATCGACCTTTTTTACAAAACTACCAATTCAATCAAAAAAACAA
>CAZRXT010000321.1:0-3218 GCA_964604035.1 uncultured Prolixibacteraceae bacterium
ACCGAGGAAATTGTGGTTTCGGGCGGGTTTAACACCACTCAACACGAGAACGCTGTAAAGATCGAAAACCTTAGGCTTGATCCGCTTGAGGTGAAATCGACACCCAATTTTGCCGAAATGCTCACCCGAATTCCTGGTGTTGATATGATTTCGAAAGGTAGCGGAGTGTCAAAGCCTGTTATTCGTGGGCTTTCGATGAACGATATACTGGTGTTGAGCAATGGAGTAAGGTTCGAAAATTACCAGTATTCGAGCCACCATCCGCTTGGGATCGACGAGTTTGGGATTGGCAATGTTGAGGTGATAAAAGGCCCGGCTTCGTTGCTTTACGGCTCTGACGCTATTGGTGGGGTTATCAATTTTATCAAGGAAAAACCGGCTCCGGTAGGTTCTTTAGAGGGCGATTACAACCTTCAGCTTTTCTCAAATACGTTGGGTCTGACCAATAATATTGGGATGAAAGCCTCGTCGGGCAACTTCTTTGGAGGAATAAGGGCAGGGCAGAAGAGCAATGCCGATTTCGTTCAGGGCGGTGGCGAATATGTCCCAAATTCGCGTTTCAACGAACATTCGGTTAAGGCTAATGCCGGATATGCAGGTAGTATTGGCTTGTTTTCAGTATTTTACGATTACAATAAACAAAATCTGGGTCTTGTAGAAGAAGAAGCTGTTGAAGAGATTGCTGAACGGGGGCGTTTTTGCGAAATCTTCTATCAGCAGTTGAACACACACTTGCTTTCGGCGCAGAACAAGCTTTATATAGGCAAAATGAAGCTCGATGTTGATGCAGGATATCAGAATACCGAATTGATCCATTTCGGCGAAAAAGATGCCTTTGAGCTCCAAATGAAGCTTGCTACGTTAACCTACGAATCGAAACTTTATCTTCCTTCCGACAAAAATTCGGAATACATTATAGGTTTTCAGGGCATGAACCAGAGGAATAGTAATTTGAACGACCGCGAAACAATTCTTTTGCCCAATGCCACAACCCGCAACATATCAGGTTTTGGACTGTTTCAGCGTACTTTTTTCAGTAAGTTTAAGACTCAGGCTGGTATTCGTTACGATTTGAAGTCGATTGTTTCTGATGCCGTGGGTTTATCGGGCGAGCAAAGTTATCGCGCCCCGCTCAATAAGCAGATTGGAAGCTTCAGTGGTTCGGTTGGGGCTACCTGTAACGTGTCCGACGAGTTGCTTTTCCGAGGAAATATTGCTTCGGCTTTTCGCACTCCAAACCTTGCTGAGCTTACTTCTAACGGACCCCATGAAACCCGCTACGAACTGGGCGACGAGAACCTTGTTCCCGAAAATTCTCTTGAATTCGACCTGAGTTTGCACTTTCATAAAAGTAACGTAACATTCGATGCTGCTGGTTTTTATAACTCAATAAACAACTACATATTCATCTCTCCAAACAACAGCTTGTCGGCTTCGGGTTTGCCTGTTTACATGTATAAGCAAAGCAACTCTTTTTTGTACGGTGGCGAAGCCGGACTGCATGTTCACCCCGAAACAATAAAATGGTTACACCTGGTGGCAACTTATTCAGCAGTGATAGGCAAACAAACCGATGGCTCTTATTTGCCTTTTGTGCCGGCCAATAAGCTGAACTTCGAAATCAGGGCTACGAAAGAGGAATTGCTTTTTCTGAACAATGCGTTTGTGGTGGTCAACTCAACAACTGCATTTAAGCAGAACCAAATTGCCACCGACGAAACTGTAACCGATGGATATTCATTGTTTGATTTATCGGTTGGAGGTGAGTTGAAGTTCTACAAACGGTATGTTTCTTTAAGTATCAGTGCCACAAATATTTTAGATAAAAGATACATCGATCATTTATCGACATTGAAGGAGGTAGGACTTTCAAATCCGGGCAGGAATATTGCCTTTACTCTAAAAGTTCCATTCGGATCGGCTAAGTAATTAGGCTTCAATTCGAAAAAAGCAAAGAGGGGTAATAAATGGCCGTAAGCCGCTTATTGCCCCTCTTTCTTTTTTGTTATTTTTTTTGGTCTAAAACTCTATTTTATAGCTTAATACAGGCAGGATTACAGTTGCTGTTGAGTGTTCAATTTTAGAAGTTTTCCAACTGTAGTAGTCGGGGTAAATTTCAGGTGTTCCCAATGCGTTTTTAAGTTGCAGGGCCCACACGCTCGAATGCCTCTTTTTGTTGATGCGGTAAGTTACCGTTAGGTCCAGGTTATACCTCGATGGCAGCTGGTCTTCAAAAGCCTTATTTTCATTGTAAACAACCACTTTTTGTTGCATGGTTTTCTCAATATCTATTGGGCTAATGCGTTCGCCTCCAACGTAATTAAGCTTGGCATTTAATCCCAAAACATTGTGGTTCTTCATGAAAAACTCTTTTCCAACAAGCAAATTAACCACAAAACCTTTGTCGAAGCGGGTGTTGCGCCAAACTCCATCGTCGCCCTTATACTTTGAGTCGAAGATTGACGTAGTGAACAGATAGTAAAAATTGTGGTTTAGGAAGCGTTCAAAGGTGATATCAACACCAACATTCCGCCCGGTACTGTTATTTTGCAGCGAGTCTCTGAAGCCCCAGTCTTGTTTGAAATTGATGAACGAATAGGAGCTGTCGGGTATGCCCGGTACATTGTACAAATGTTGGTAGTAAGGCTCAATTTTTAACCTTAAGTTCTCATTGATCAACCAATCGTATCCTAATATAAAGTGTTGTGCTTTCGATAGTTCAAGGTTCTTATTTGGGTATTTGGTTGAACCATCTGTTTCCGTTCTGATTAGGTAAATCTTCAGCTCTTCCATCTGACTATGCTTTCCGTATCCAAAAGTCAGTGAATGATGTGGATAGAAGTCCCATTTTACACTGAAACGCGGATCGATATTGAAGTCGTTGTTCAACGCGAAATAGCTGGCATTAACACCTGCGTTAACCGAAAGCTTTTGCGAAACATCGAACTTTGATTCAACGTAAGCATCAGCAAATCGGCTACGTCCATCTTCATCCACATAGTTTTGGTAAGAATCTGGCTCATCTTCAATTGCAACGCTACTTCTTTTCTGGTTATAAAAAAGCTCGTTGTAGTTGAACCCTGTTTTAACTGTAATTTTCGAATTGAACTTATGGTTGATGAACGAACTCATAGTAATTTTACCGTTGTTGTCAATATTATCGGCATAAGGTCTCTCTTTCAGCTGATTGTCGAGCGAAGTGAAGTGCGTTTCGTTGG
>CAZRXT010000322.1:0-3181 GCA_964604035.1 uncultured Prolixibacteraceae bacterium
TTGAAATTGAAAAAAGTTTATTCATGACTACTGTATTTTAATATTTAATATTCATCAATGAAACGTTGATAAAGTGCTTGCTTTTAGCTCCGTTGATCTTACGTTTCGCCTCAAGCCGGCTGGGCTCTTCATTTTTTGCTTAACCAAAAAACGAAGCAAAAAAGTCAAGGCTGCCAAACAAAAGCATCCTCGTCTTCACAATCACCAAGCGCGGCCGGGTGATCTTCTCCCGCCCACGGGAGAAGCTTCCCGGTCTTGCTAAGTGATTGTTTTGATTCAGATTGCCTTTGTTTGGAGGCCACACCTCAAAGCACCAAGAGTTGTAACTTTATCTCCTAAAAGGAAACTTAAAACTCATAACTCTAAATACTTTAGGCACTCTAAGTACTTTATGAACTTTAGGCACTCTATGAACTCTAGGCACTTTCTGAACTTTAGTAAAGCCTTGCCTGCTTAATGTACACTTTGCGCTGTCCGTTCACCATATCAACTTTGAATTCAATGTCCATTGGGTTGCACTCTAAATTGAGACGACAGTAATGGTTATGAATAGCCATGCAATATGTTTTCAGCTCTTTTAGTTCGGCATTTGTCATTACAGTCTGATCTTCCATGCCCGGAACATTCGAATGGTTGATGTACTCTATAATTTCGTTGCTTGTGCTGGTGTAATACAAAATCTGATCGGGCAGATACTTTTCGTCGGGGTTCACCACACTAATTTCACCAACCTGTGCATTAATTGTAATGGCAGGATTGTAGGCGTTGTAAAGATTCTTTGTAATGGCCACACCATTTGCCGCCTCGGTTGGGTACGACCTGTGTACCAATACGCCCATAGCAATGGTTCGATGATCGATTTTGAAATAATCGCGTTCTTCAAAAGCCCCAAAATCCCACAAACTAGCCCAAACTTTTTTGATAGCGCGGTCAATTGGTTTATCGGCATTTGACAACGAACCGGAAAACGACTCGTACAGCCCGGCACCATTAAAACCCTCAACATCTTCGGCATTTGTTGATGAACGGAACCTGAAGTTCTTAAACCCATCGGCTTTTTGAAGCTGGGCTTTCACTAGTTGAAGCAAACCATCGTCGAGCTGACTATCCCTTATCGAATCGTGAAGGATGTCTAACTGCTCTTTCCGGTATGCCACATCGGTTTGGAACTTCGAATTGTTCAACATGCTATAGATAAACACATCGAGGCCATATTTCTTAATGTGCTGCCAGTAGTAGAAGAAAGGAATGGCGAAATCATTCTCGGGAAGCGGCAACGAATCGGTATTATTTATTGTAACATTCTTCAATTCGGCAAAGTTAGCGGCCTTCCCCCCTATTTTTGAAACCCAACTCACATCGGCCTCAGCTAAATTGACCAACCCTGTTGTTGTGGTATCCATTTCAAGTTTATGAACAGTTTGAGGCTCTTTCTGCGCCCAAAAAGCTTGAGCATCGTCAATAGTAGCTTCGCGAATTGTAAACGAATCGAGCGAAACTTTCAGGTAAACAAGCTTATCGCGAAGCGATGAGAGTGTTGGGTTTGTCCACCCATCGCGAAGGGCCATGTTTGGAGTGCCCCTATTATGGCTCAACACATTAATGTGACTTAACGGAGTCTGAAATTCGGTGGTGATAATCCCCGAAACAACAGGAATATCAACAGGAATGGTGTTCATCAACACTACGTCGTGCCGCCCCAGGTAAGCGTCTTCCAATTCAATAGCCGAGACTTTCCGCAAATAACCATAGCACTCCTGAACATTCAACGGCTGATAATTCTGCCCGGCATACAACTCATCAGAAGAGATAATTGGCACATTGGCGCACAAAGCCCACTCGGTTGAATTGGCATAGAAACGCAGGCTATCGCCAATGTAAAATGTTTCGGCAACTTTGTTGTAAACCATCTCAATGTCGCTACAAGTAAGTTCGTTGGCTACAATAAATTCGAGGGTGAAAATGCCCGACGAGGTGAAATAGTTGAGCGTAGCCGGAATATAGATCCTATTGGGGTTGTTGCTGTACTGCTCTTTGTTAAATGTTGCGTGACCTTTGTTATACCCCAAAACCTTCGCACAGAAATCGTAATGGATAAAATATTTCTCCGAGTTGGTGTAATAGATTTTCTGGTCGGGAATAGAATAAATAACCTTCACCGATTTCACCTCGCTAAAAGTAGAACTAAACGGATTACCCTGAAGCATTGAAAACGACTCGAACCTAATGAGACTGTTCAGATAATCGATATTACTGTACTGCAATTTCAGTAGTTCATAGTTGCTTATTGATGTTTTTCCTGCGTACTTCTGCAAATAATAGTCGCCTTTCGAAATTACAAGGGTATCGGCAACCAGTGCACTTTTAAGGGTTGTTGTTCGATTGTCGGCATAAGAGCTTATCGAAGCTTTATGCCTGTTTTTCTTCATCTTATAGATGTAGGTACACCCTTTACTTTCAACCTTCAGCAAATAAATACCATCGGGGATGCGCGACAACTGAATTTGCCCATTACCAGATAACAATTGGCAGCAAATACCTGTTGACTGACCAAGTATATTAATAATTTTCAACCCAATAGGGTGATTTGAAAACCACAGCAACTGCTCGCCATCGATATCAAGCTTAAACCCTTTATCAATTTCAACATCGGCTGTCCCAACCTTTGTAATTGAGAAATAACCATCGCTACCAGTTTTGGTTTTAATGGTTGTTCCCTGAAGCAGAACTTCGGCACCCGAGATTGGTTCCTGGGTATACGAATCAATTACTTTCCCCGAATAGACAGTCTGCCCGCTTGAGAACAATGGAAAGAGTAAAATGGCAAGAAAGATTGTGTTTATTGAGTTTCGCATGAGTTTCAAATTCAAACGTGTAACTATTTATTATCTGGTTTCTGTCACTTGAGATAAAAAAAAGCTGTGAACCGTTGCGTGGCGTTGCACATTTATTTTAGGTGCAACAATTTCGATTGAAACTTACTATTAAAAGCGGTCTGAACTTAAAAATAAAGTCGAACTCAGGTTCGTAAACAAATAGAGATCGAATCACACACATGATCGACCTCTATAAACTAAACCTAGGCATATTTCGTTATTTACAACTCGTTATAATCTGACTTTTGGATTAATAAATCGACCAGAATATTGAGGGTTGATTTTAATTCAATCAACTGGTCGAC
>CAZRXT010000323.1:0-3168 GCA_964604035.1 uncultured Prolixibacteraceae bacterium
ACAATTGGCCGCATGTGCAGGTCAACCATCTTCTGAACAAATTTCATTTTTTCGTTCATCGGAAGCTTCATCCTTTTAAAAATATTTGGTATAATCTTAGCTCCGAGAAAATTATGACCATGAAAAGTCCAACCTTGCCCGTCAACAAATTTCTTGGTCATAGGTTTGGCAATATCGTGTAAAAGAGCCGCCCACCGCAACCACAAATCATCGGTTTTAGTAGAGATCTGATCAAGAACAGCCAGCGTATGATAAAAATTGTCTTTATGACCAACGCCATTAATAACTTCTACACCTTTCATACGAGCCAACTCGGGCAAGATAATTCCAAGTAACCCAGTTTTGTCCATCAACTTAAACCCAATTGACGGAACTGGCGAGAGCATAATTTTATTCAGCTCGTCAACAATCCGTTCTTTCGAAATAATTGCCATCCGTTCTTTGTTCCTAGCAATAGCTTCGAGAGTAGGATCATCAATTCGAAATCTTAACTGGGTTGCAAATCGAACAGCGCGCATCATCCGTAGTGGGTCGTCGTCGAAAGTAATATCCGGGTCGAGAGGTGTTCTAATAAGCTTGTCATCCAAGTCTTTTAGTCCGCCAAAAGGATCAATCAGCTCACCAAAATTTGAAGGATTCAAACTAATAGCAAGGGCATTGATTGTAAAATCCCTACGGTTCTGGTCGTCAGCAATAGTTCCTTGTTCAACAATCGGCTTTCGCGAATCGTGCGAATACGATTCTTTTCTAGCCCCAACAAACTCAAGGTCATCGCCTTTATACTTAAACTGCGCTGTACCAAAAGTCTTGAAAATATTTACCCTCAACGAAGGATTTAGCGATTTGGCAACACTTTGTGCCAACTCAATTCCACTCCCCAAGGTCACAAAATCTATATCTTTTGAAGGACGTTCAAGAATCAAGTCGCGAACAAAACCTCCAATTACATAAGTTTCAAAATTGAGTTCAGCCGATTGCTTTGCTACTGCTGAAAATATTTTATTGCTGATATATTTCGAAAGATCAACCATTTACATCTAACAAATTAAAAAGGAACACACCACGAATGCTGTGTGACAAAAGTAACACAAAAAATCTTTTACATGGGATACTTTTGCTATGTGAACCAAATGAAACATCGTTTGTTCCATTTATCCAAATTTGATAACAATTAAAAACAAATACTATGTTAGAACATTTAAACATCGACACATTCAAAGAGAAAGTATTCAACTTTGAAGAAAATAAAGATTGGAAATTTGAAGGCGAAACACCTTGTTTGATTGACTTTTACGCCGATTGGTGTGGTCCATGCAAAATGATTGCACCGGTTTTGGAAGAACTCCAAAAAGAGTATGGCAACAAATTAAACATTTACAAGGTAAATACTGAAAACGAGCAAGACTTGGCTGCAATGTTTGGAATTCAAAGTATTCCGTCGCTACTTTTTGTTCCGAAAGAAGGAAAACCACAAATGGCGATGGGCGCTTTACCAAAAGAAAGTTTCGAACAAGCCTTTAAAGAAGTTTTGGGCGTCTCAAAAGATTAAAACATTGATATACAAAACGAAAGGCAGCCATAAGGTTGCCTTTTTGTTTTATATCGATTCTATAACTTTTTCGAGTTTTATTCCTCTGGAACCTTTAATCAGAATAAAACGGTTTTTCCAGTTTCTGTTCTCAATTTCAAGTTTTAATTCATCAACATTCAAGCACTTAAAAAAATACGATGGAGAAATTGTTTGCATAAAATTGTCTCCAACAAGAAATACCTCACAACCTTCGGCACCTGAAAGTAAGTCAACAATCTTCTGATGTTCTTCAACTGAGACACTTCCAAGCTCTAGCATATCGCCGAGAATAAACACTTTACCCTCATTTTCAATCTGCATGAAGTTTTTAAGCGAAACTTCCATACTCGATGGGTTGGCGTTATAACAATCCATCAGAATTGTATTCTCACCTTTGCGAAGAAGCTGCGAGCGGCTATTTGAAGGTGTATATGTTTCAATGCCCTTCTGAATTAACAGCGGGTCAATATTAAAGTAGAGTCCAATTCGGGCAGCAGCCAATATATTTTCAAGATTATAGGCTCCTGTAAGATTTGTTTTTAGGTAAAGCCAACCTTTTGGGAAAAGCACACGGCAAACCAAAAGCAAATCGGCATTGGCAACTTCGCCTTTCAATTGGGTATTCTCTGAAGTTGCGCTATAGGTGTATTTTTCAACAGACGCAGGAGCCATTCCCATTAAATGCTCATTGTCGGCATTAATGAAAATACCTTTCCCGTTTGAAGATAAATAGTTATAAAGCTCACCTTTCGTTTTCTTTACCCCTTCGAACGAGCCAAAACCTTCGATGTGAGCTTTCCCTACATTAGTAATAATACCCAAGTCGGGTTCTGCAATTGAGCACAGAAATTCGATTTCTCCGGGATGATTTGCGCCCATCTCAACAACACCTAATTCATGTTCTTTTGTGAGAGTCAATAAGGTTAAGGGTACTCCAATATGATTATTTAAGTTGCCTTGCGTTGCAATGATATTATACTTTGTACGAAGAACGCTAGCTATAAGCTCCTTAGTGGTTGTCTTTCCGTTAGTTCCTGTAATTGCAAGAACTGGTGTTTTTAGTTGTCGGCGATGGTGATTTGCAAGCTTTTGCAGAGCGGTTAAAACATCTTCAACATAGATTATTCTATCGCCCCCGTCAAGCTCTTTACGATCAACAACGGCATAATCGGCACCATCGGCAACTGCCTTCAAGGCAAAATCATTTCCGTCGAAATTGTCACCTTTAAGGGCAAAGAAGATTCCTCCTTTTGCAGCTTGCCTACTATCGGTAAAAACCTTTGGGTTCTTTAGAAATAGGCAATAGATTTCTTCAATTGACTTCATCTACAAGATATTTTGTTGTCTAATCGTGATATGGAGTTCATCAATTTTGGCATTGATTTATTCCATGACTGTCTGAAAATAAAAATCCTGCTGTTACCAGCAGGATTTCATTATATCGTTTTGAAATTAGTTTCCTTTAATAGGAGGGCCAAGTCGAGTCATAGCGCAACGGAAACCTAGATCGGAAGCCGCTTCTCTTTCGTCGAGATATCGACGTGAGCCAGGATTTAACCAATAAGCTCTGTCTTTCCATGAACCACCTTTATAAACTC
>CAZRXT010000324.1:0-3164 GCA_964604035.1 uncultured Prolixibacteraceae bacterium
TTCCCGGGCTGGCACGCCGAATGTACTGCCATGAGTAAAAAATACTTGGGCGAACATTTTGATATTCACGGAGGTGGAATGGATTTGATGTTTCCACACCATGAGGCTGAGATTGCTCAAAGTTGTGCTTCGCTAGGGTTTGAATCAGTCAATTATTGGATGCACAACAACATGATTACTATAAATGGGCAAAAAATGGGCAAGTCGCTGGGGAATTTTATCACCCTCGACGAATTCTTTTCAGGAAACCATCCACTGCTTGAGCGTGCATATTCACCTATGACCATTCGATTTTTCATATTACAAGCCCAATATCGCAGTACTGTTGACTTCTCGAACGAGGCACTACAAGCTGCTGAAAAAGGACTTGAACGTTTGCTCAAAGCAATTGATATACTTGGTAAAATTGCACCTTCGACTGAATCGACAATTGATGTTGAAACGTTGAAGTTGAACTGCTATAATGCAATGAACGACGACTTTAACAGTCCAATTGTAATTGCAAACCTCTTTGATGGGGTTAGGATGATAAACTCGCTGAACGACGGCAAAGAGAAAATCTCAGAAAGCGATTTATCGACCCTCAAGAAACTTTATAACGACTTTGTTTTCGACATTCTTGGCTTAAAGAAAGAGTCAATTGCTTCTGAAAGCAATGAAGTTTTATCGGATGTTGTTGATTTATTGCTCAACCTGCGAATGCAAGCCAAAGCCAATAAAGACTGGGCAACTTCTGATAAAATTCGCGATGAATTGACCAAACTTGGATTCGAAATCAAAGACAAAAAAGATGGTTTTGAGTGGGAACTCAAAAAGTAATCAGCAAAAATAAAAAACACATAAAAAAGTACCTGAGGAAATTCAAACAACCTCGGGTATTTTTTTGCTCATAATGGAAAGCTCCATCGAAGTTATTTGATTAAAATCTATTTTTATCGTTCTAAATCGAACTATGCTTTTTAACTCACTCATATTTGTTGCTTTTGCAATTGTATACTTTCTGGTATCGAAGTTGATCGGAGACAGATTAAAAGGAAGGCTTTTCTGGCTCACAGCCATGTCTTTCTTTTTCTATGGCTGGTGGGACTGGCGTTTCCTATTTCTAATAATCTTCAGCGGACTGGTCGATTTTTCAGCGGCAATAGGAATGCGACGTTGGGAAAAGCATGGAAAGATATTCCTGGTATTGTCGATGATTGCTAACATTGGATCACTATCGATCTTCAAATATTCTGGGTTCATTGCCGAAAACATCGATTTGCTGTTAGGCCTTAGCGGGCAATATTCACTGGCAAAAAATATCCCTGATTTTTTTCTGGTAACACCTGTCGGAATTAGTTTCTATACCTTCCAAAGCCTGAGTTACACCATTGATGTGTACAAAAAAAGGCTCGAACCAACACGGAATATCCTTCATTTTTTTGCATTCCTCTCAATGTTTCCTCAACTAGTAGCGGGGCCAATTGTGAGGGCTAAAATAATGCTGCCCCAGTTACTAAAAATCAACCCCGTATCAAAAGAAGGAATGTGGACAGGGTTCAGGTTTATTGTGAAAGGCTTTTTCAAAAAGATGGTGATAGCCGACAACCTTGCACCAATTGTTGTTGCGGCATTCAGCCAACCCGAAATTACGCAATCGTCGCTCTACTGGTGGGGAATTAGTATCGCTTTCGCATTTCAAATATATTGCGACTTTGCAGGTTACAGCGACATTGCGCGCGGCCTTGCCAAATGGATGGGCTATGAATTCCCCGACAACTTTAACCACCCCTACCTCTCAACCTCACTCAGAGAGTTTTGGACACGCTGGCACATAACCCTTTCAACCTGGTTCAGAGACTATGTTTACATTCCGATTGGAGGGAATAAGGGCAGCAAATTTCGGCAACACCTCAACTTATGGGTTACAATGATATTATCAGGGTTTTGGCATGGAGCCGAATGGACATATATTGTTTGGGGCGCATTGCACGCATTTTTTCAATCGTTCGAACGAATTACAAACTGGCCATCGTATCTGCTGAAGAATAAGTTTTTGCAAGTAATTAGTTGCCTTTTGGTTATGATGCAGGTTTTAGTAGCATGGGTGTTTTTCAGAGCTGAATCGATATCGCAAGCATGGGAAATTGTGAAAACTATGTTCGCTTTTACCGGATCACTTCAGCTAGGATGGGGACTGAGCGGAACGATTTTAATTTCAATAATGATACTGAATGAAACAATTGTTGCAAGCAGAATAAAAGAGAAGATTAAATGGGAAAAGCCGATCTGGGCTTGGTCCGAAATGATTTTTTATGCCATGGTGATTACAACCATTATTTTCTTCAGAGGCGAAGGCAGTGAATTCATCTATTTTCAGTTTTAAAAATGAAGATTTATCACAACATACCAATCACATTAATAATTGCAACTATTTTGGTTGTAGCACTAAGCTTTTTCTTGCCCACACAACAACAGAAACAACTAGCAGAGATTTTCTGGACAGAAAAAACATTTGCGCCTTCTAAATATGATTTAATATTGGTCGGCGATTCAAGAACATACCGAGGAGTTTCGCCCAACGAAATGGAGAAAAAACTAACCGGAATGAAGGTATTAAACTTCGCCTATTCCAACGGTGGACTAAATCCAACAATTTTTGAAGCTGCTGAAAAGAAGCTTTCAAAAGAAGATCGACAAAAAATAATAATTCTGGGAGTGACAGCCAATTGCATTACTGGATACACCCAAAATAACGAACAGTTCACGATTGAGAAAAACCGTCCCCGCGAAGAAATTATTGAAAGGAAGTACCTAAATCCATTACTTTACAGGTTTGCCCCAACAACAATTGATTTGGTTAAAGATTGGGTAACAAACAAGAAATCACAAAACTATTATTCAAGCATTTACAACAATAACGGATGGGTTGAATCTGATAAATATCCTGCAGATACAACAGAGGCAATTGAATCGTACAAAAAAGATTTTGCAAGCTTCAAAGTTGAGGAAAGATATATTGAAACAATGCTAAATCAAATAAATACCTGGAGTGAAAAAGGAATATTGGTTGTAGGTTTTCGCCCTCCGGTATCTCAACCAATGCGTGAGTTGGAAGATTCGATGGGACTTTACAACGAAGCCGAAATCAGTGCTCGATTTGAAGCAGCAGGTGGGCATTGGAT
>CAZRXT010000325.1:0-3159 GCA_964604035.1 uncultured Prolixibacteraceae bacterium
ATATAAAAAAAGAGGCATGCAATAGTTGCACGCCTCTTTGTATGTTGTTAAAATATAATTACTTAACAATTACGCGAGCCATTTCACAAACTTTGTTTGAGTAGCCCCATTCGTTGTCGTACCAAGAAATAACTTTAACGAAAGTTGGATCTAATTGGATACCTGCTTTAACGTCGAAGATAGAAGTACGGGCATCACCACGGAAGTCTGTCGATACAACAGCTTCGTCAGTATAACCTAAAATGCCTTTTAATTCGCCTTCAGATGCTTTTTTCATTGCAGCGCAAATTTCAGCATAAGTAGCTGGTTTTTCTAATTCAACAGTCAAATCAACAACCGAAACGTCAGAAGTAGGAACACGCATTGACATACCAGTTAATTTGCCGTTCAATTCAGGAAGAACAACACCAACTGCTTTTGCAGCACCTGTTGATGATGGGATGATATTTTCAAGGATACCACGGCCACCTCTCCAGTCTTTCTTCGAAGGACCGTCAACTGTTTTTTGTGTTGCTGTAGCAGCATGAACGGTAGTCATTAAACCACGTTTGATTCCGAAAGCATCGTTTAATACTTTTGAAATAGGTGCTAAACAGTTAGTTGTACAAGAAGCATTTGAGATGATATCTTGACCTGCATAAGATTTATGGTTAACACCATAAACAAACATTGGAGTAGCGTCTTTTGATGGAGCTGAAAGAATAACTTTTTTAGCACCAGCCTGGATGTGTTTGCGAGCAGTAGCATCATCCAAGAAGAAACCTGTAGATTCTACAACAACTTCAGCACCAACTTCATTCCATTTCAAATTTGCTGGATCCATTTCAGCTGTTAAACGAATTTTGTTTCCGTTAACAATCATATAGTTGCCATCAATTGCAACTTCACCTTTAAACTGACCATGAACAGAATCGTATCTTAACATGTATGCTAAATAATCAGCATCCAAAAGGTCGTTGATGCCTACAATTTCGATGTCGTTGCTAAAGTTTTCTACTGCAGCACGGAACACCATACGGCCGATACGGCCAAATCCATTGATACCAATTTTAATTTTCGACATAATCTATCGTTTTAATTATTTGTTATTAAGTTATTACGAAGTAATATTCTATTTCGAAGAATTACAAATTAAATACTTCTAATTCAGAACATCAATATTTGAAAATTGTTTTTTATCTTTTTCTTTCATCCATAATTATTTCATAACATTTTCTGCCATTTTTTGATCCAGGATAGTCTTCTCTTGATTTTTTTGAATTTGTTCAAATTCTTCATTGTCGAACCTTCTGGATATAATATGTGCTTAAAACAACAAAATAATATGGCATTCAGAATCATTAATAATATTGTATAGGCAATTTTTGCGAGTCGTTATACCTCCCCCCTCATTTCACCTTTATTTTTAACCCCCTTCTTTTTTCCAAAAAAATGATTATCAAAATGGGCTAATTTATAGCGCATTAAATGATATGTGTTTTACAACATGTTCCTTTTTTGAAAAAAACTTCGAATAAGAGGGGCAATTGCAGCTCTTGCAACTGTATATAGATAAAAGAAAAAGAAAAGCAGTGAAGAAAAGACTGATTTTGCCCAATTGTAATTTTTTAAAATTCATTTTGCTCAATTTCTGATCGTTAATAAATGTTGTTTTTCTTTTGATAAGTGTCGGAAAATTAGTTAATTGTATTGTATGTAACGATTGTTTGGTGAATTTATTCTGATGAGTCATTGTTTTTTGAATATATGAGATCAAAAGCAAAACATTTTTTTTACTTTTATTTTCGTAATGATAAAAGACTTAACAAAAATATAAATTTAGAATATAAAACATGAAACACTGATAAAATGTACTATAAGCTAACCAATTCCTCGTGAGTGCAAGTGGATATTTTATTAATAATGTATTGTACATTGTTGATAAATTTTATACGTTTGTACCTTGTTGTGTATAATGTATAATTGTGTACATACTATAAAAATGATAAGAAAAATAAATAATTTTAAATCAATCAATCAATTAAGTTCAATTAAAAACAAGTACTATGAGAAAATCATTTACAAGGCTCTTTAGTGTTCTTGTCTTGTTATTGTTGAGCATTCAGTTGGTTATGGCTACTCCGAAGTTAACAACTTTAGGTGGTCTTAGTCCTTCTGATGGTGGTGTGGTGACTGTTGTCGCCGGCACTGCTCCGGTATTTACTCTTAACTTTCAGGCTGCTGTTACGCCTGGTGAGAGTCAAATTATCGGGCTTTACAAAGGTGCAAGTCAGATCAAAGCTATTCAGCTAAGAGCTGTTGACAAGACAGTCAGCGGCAGTGTGATTACGTATGATCATGCTGACGGGGTTGTTACGTTCAATGGCAGTGTGGTAACTATCCAGTTTAAGGATATTACCTGGACTGAAGGTGCTCCCGGTTATTCGATCACCGTAGGTCAAGCTGCTATTAAAGATGCTACTGGCAGTTTTGATGCTGCAACTGCATTCGCTGGTTCTACTGATGGAAAATGGAATTTTACCATTAAAGATTCAGTAGCTCCTTATGCTTCAAAGTTGTATCCAGCTGACGGTTCTACTGAAGTTCCGTTAGATACAACATTGGTTATTAAGTTTAATGAAGATGTGAAAATAGCTAATGCATTAGCTTGTTCTGGAACATTGTATCCAGCATTAGGCGACATTGCTGTTTACTATTCAACTGACTCTTCTGAGATCACTTTACAGGAAGGTGGAGATTTATTCTCGTTACCTAAGAATTTTGATGGTCCTACTTTCACTTTCTGGAATGACGGAGATCAAGTTAATCCTACTGTGCCCAATGCTTATCCTTGTGATCCATTTGACTCTATTGCTATTAATCTTGAACAACCTCTGCTTCCTTCGCATGCTTATATGTATGTGAGGGTTAAGCCTAAATTGTTTAAAGATCTTTCAGGAAATTATTTTGATGGTATCAATGATAACACAAAATGGAATTTCTCTACAAAAGATGATGATTTTGCTGCTCCTGCTATTACAGCAACAGCTTCTCCTCTTTGCCCTGAATCAAATTTCGAAATCGATTTTGATGAACTTAAAGAAGCTAATTTATACTTAGCTAGCACGAATAAAAAGTTAGTAAATGGTCAGAATTCGAAACTAGATACTACAATTGTAA
>CAZRXT010000326.1:0-3158 GCA_964604035.1 uncultured Prolixibacteraceae bacterium
TTTATTGTATATATGCTTACCCTCGAGCCGTCGGTAAGTTTTTGGGATTGCGGTGAATTCATCGCTTCGTCGTATAAACTTCAGGTAGGCCACCCACCGGGCGCGCCTTTCTTTATGCTGGTTACACGTTTCTTCTCCATCTTTGCAGGGGACGTTACGCGCGTAGCTTTCATGATGAACTGCTTTTCGGCTTTGGCAAGCGCAGCCACAGTATTGTTTCTTTACTGGACAATAGTACTGTTGGCAGAGAAAATACAAAGCAAAAGTAGCTGTACTGGGAATATCCTAGTTATTGCTTCCGGGGTAATTGGCGCATTAACCTTTGCCTTTACCGATTCATTCTGGTTCTCGGCTGTCGAGGCCGAAGTATACGCCTTTTCTTCTCTTTTTACTGCTGTTGTGTTTTGGGCAATTCTCCGTTGGGAGCAAGTTGCCGACCAGAAACATGCCGACCGATGGATCATACTGATTGCCTACCTTGTTGGACTATCAATTGGAGTTCACTTACTTAACCTGCTTGCCATTCCGGCCATTGCATTTATTTGGTATTTCAAAAAATATAAACCAACCACAAAAGGCATTATTTATACCCTTGGAATTTCAGCAATAATTATTGCTTTTATTATGTGGGGAATTGTTCAAGGAACCCCGACCATCGCTCAGAAATTCGAAATCTTGTTTGTCAATTCTTTTGGATTGCCCTACAACTCAGGGCTCATCGCATTCATTATTCTTTTGTGTGGTGCTTCGGTTTGGTTAATAATGTATTCGCACAAAAAGAAGAAAGCACTTCTCAATCTAGCAACAATATCTTTCATGGTTATTTTGCTTGGATTTGCATCTTATGCGGTAACAATGATCCGCTCAAATGCAAACCCACCAATGGACGAAAATAATCCCGAAAATGCCTACACATTAATGAAGTACCTCAACCGGTCTCAGTATGGCGATACTCCTTTGCTTTCGGGCTATTACTATAATGCACCGGCAACAGGAATAGAGCAGGGAAGCCCAATATATTATCCTAAAAACGGAAAATATATTAAGCTCGAAGGTTCACCAAAATATACTTTCGATAGTCGGTTCAAAACAATCTTCCCACGTATGTATAGCCAGCAAGACAGTCATGTTGGCGGTTACAAATCTTGGGGGAATATTAAAGGCACACCTGTAAATATCAATGGTGAGACTGACCGCATACCTACATTTGGCGAGAACCTTACTTATTTTATCAGCTATCAGTTAAATTTCATGTATTTCAGATATTTTATGTGGAATTTCTCGGGACGACAAAACGATAATCAAGGCAATGGGGATGTGTTTGATGGCAATTGGCTTACAGGTATTGGGTTCATCGACAACATTAGGTTAGGGCATAATGGGAGCCAACCTACTTCAATGGCAAATCCCGAAACCACTAACCGTTACTTTATGCTGCCGTTTTTACTCGGATTGATTGGTTTGTTTTATCAATATAAGAAACACCGTAAAGATTTTTGGGTGGTAGCTTTGTTGTTTTTCATGACAGGTATAGCCATTGTTCTATATTTGAACCAAACGCCCTATCAACCCCGCGAACGCGACTATGCTTATACTGGTTCGTTCTACGCTTATGCTATTTGGATTGGTCTGGGAGTTCTTGGTCTTTTTAGTTTTGCCGAAAAATACCTCAAGAAGAACACGTTAATTCCGGTACTTGTACTCTGTGGATTAATTCCGACACTAGTTTTGGCTCAGAATTACGATGATCACGATCGCTCTGGCCGTTACGTTGCAAGAGACTTGGGTAAGAATTATCTTAACGCATGTGAGAAGAACGCCATCTTGTTTGTGTATGGCGACAACGATACATTCCCTCTTTGGTATGTGCAGGATGTTGAAAATGAGAGACCCGATGTGAGGATTTGTAACGTTACTCTACTTAACGGCGACTGGTACATTGATCAGATGAAGAGGAAAGTGTATGAGTCAGATCCTCTGCCAATTAAAATGAGCCTCGACAAGTATGAAAACGACAATCGAAATACAATTGTG
This sequence comes from uncultured Prolixibacteraceae bacterium, assembly GCA_964604035.1. Lineage (GTDB taxonomy): Bacteria > Bacteroidota > Bacteroidia > Bacteroidales > Prolixibacteraceae > CAYMTR01. The sequence continues at coordinate 2,035 of CAZRXT010000326.1, forward strand.
GTTCGCGACGACATAAAGTACCCTGTTGAACTTTCGACAATGATGAAAATGGCCCTTAGCGATGATCCTAAATATAAGCTCAGAACTCAAGGTGGCTCTCAATACAATTACTTTCCTTCGAAGAGCGCCAAAATTACGATCGATAAGCAGAAGGTTTTGAGCACCAAAACCGTACCAGCTAATATGACTAACCAAATTGCCGATTCTATTGTGATCGAGTTCTCCAGTAATTACCTGTCGAAAAGCGATTTGGCAATTCTCGACTTGTTGGCCAATAATAATTGGGATAGGCCAATATATCTCGACCTTAGTGTTAAGCATACATCGAACATTAAGCTTGATAAATATCTGCAACACGAAGGATTTGCCTTTCGTTTGGTGCCAATTGAAAACCCAACTGGACGTTCAATTATCAATACCGATATTTTATACGATCGGTTGATGAATAAATGTGTTTGGGGCAACTTAGGCAACAAAGGGATTTTGCTTGACGAAAACCTGAGACGTACAACCGAAGTGGTGCAAATCAAGAATAACTTCTACGAACTGGCGGGGCAACTTGCTTCCGAAAAGAAGGACGAAAAAGCAGCTTCCGTTCTCGATCATTTGTACACCATTTTGCCAACCGACATGTACGGGGCTTCGTATTACGATATTTATATTGCTTCGGTTTACTATCGCATTTCGAAAAACGACAAAGGCGACAAATTAATGCGCACTGTTGCCGATGGTTCTTTCGACAAAATCAATTTCTACCTTTCGATGGATCGTAGTTATGCCAATAGTTACCAAAGCGATCTTAATCGTGAAGTTTCATTGTTGAAAGAGGCGGCAAGAATTGCCAGTCAGATGAATCGCACTGAGATTGCTTCTGAAATAAACCAGAAATTGCAGGCTGTTAGTCTGTAAAAACAGATAAGGAAAACCGTGTCATTCTTGAAGAGGAGTGGCACGGTTTTATTTTTTACTGAGTCACATATCTGCTTCGTTGAAAACAAAATCAGTTGAAATAGAAGATGTCGGGAATGTAATAATTGCTCGGAGAAAAGGGTCGAGTCGCATATCAATGCGAATCCACCCCGACGGATCTGTAAGGGTAACCCATCCGTGGTTTGCCAGCCAAA
>CAZRXT010000327.1:0-3147 GCA_964604035.1 uncultured Prolixibacteraceae bacterium
GTGTAATAAGATTTGTGAAGGTCTTTAATTTTAATCATGGCTAGTTAAAATATATTGATATCAAAAAACAAATGCAAAATTCAGTTTTTAACAACTGCAATCACTCCTTTTATAGATGAATGGATGATTATTATCGGTAATCTTCATTTCTGATTGATGAGTACCTGCTTTGAAAGAAAAATTACAACTGTTGAAAATATTTTCTTTGGACGTTTCACCTTCATATTTTGTTACAAAAACGAATGAATTAATTGCATTAAAGAATTCATATAAATCGCAATTTGAACTTATTCTGAAATCATTAATAAAGGCGCGAGGATAGCCGATCAAATCAATGAACAATAAAACTGTAGTCGTATCGAATAAGAATGTCAAAAAAACAGACAAAAAACAGATATAAATTTTGCCAATTCATTACACTTGAATATCAGCACAAATAACCAACAAAAAACTCAGAACCCCTTTATAGAAAAGGCTTTCAGAAATTGCCGCAATAATATTTCAGATTAATTACACAACACTTGATTGTTACCAAAATATTATTATTTTTGAAAAACTCTAGTAAAAATAAGTGATCAAATAACTAAAAAACATACAGACTTATGAAAACTTATAAAACAGAACAGATTCGCAACATTGCGTTAATTGGTAATGCTGGCGCCGGGAAAACCACCCTCGCAGAGGCAATGCTTTTCGAGGGTGGAGTAATAAACCGCAGAGGCGAAGTAACTGCAAAAAACACTGCTTCGGACTACACCCCAATAGAACAAGACTTAGGCAACTCAGTCTACGCATCACTTCTCTACACCGAATTCAACGACAGAAAAATTAACATTATTGATACTCCGGGGCTTAAAGCCTTTGCCGGAGCAGTAACTTCGTCGTTAAATGTTGTTGAAACCGCTGTTTGTGTTTTAAATTCAGTCGACGGAATAGGTGCAGGCACCGAAAATGCAATGCGCATAGCCGGATCTCTCAAAAAGCCTGTAATCTTTCTGGCCAACGGACTCGACCACGAGAATGTAAACTTCGATCTTCTACTAGAAAAAATTATAGCAAAATTTGGCCATAGCACAACTGTTGTGCAATACCCGGTAAATGCGGGAACGGGCTTCAACACCATTATCGATGTTCTAAAAATGAAACAATACAAATATGGACCCGATGGTGGCGTAGCCGAAATTTCAGAAATCCCTGACTCGGAAAAAGAGAAAGCAAACAAACTTCATAACGAACTAATTGAGAAAGCAGCCGAAAACGACGAGGGTTTAATGGAACTCTTTTTCGAAAAAGGAGAGCTTGAAGAGGAAGAAATGCGACAAGGAATGCGAATCGGCATGAAAGAATGCACCCTTTTCCCTGTATTTTGCTCATCAGCAAAAAAGAACATGGGCGTAGGTCGTTTCCTCGAATTCATCTGCAACATTGTTCCATCACCCGACCACACAGCACCGAGAGAAGAAAAAAGTGGGAAGACAGTAAAAATTGACGCTGCCGGACAGCCTTCACTTTTCGTTTTCAAAACTAGCGTTGAATCTCATATTGGGGAAGTAACTTTCTTCAAAGTAATGTCGGGAAAAATAACTGAAGGTATAGACCTGCAAAATACAACCCGTCAAAATAAAGAACGATTTTCTCAGATCTTTGCTGTTGCCGGAAAAACCAGAAACAAAGTAACCGAAATGGTTGCCGGAGATTTAGGGGCTACAGTAAAACTAAAAGAAACAAAGGTAAACCACACTCTCTGCCCGAAAGAAGCAGACTATAGTTTCGCACCTATAGTATTTCCAAAACCTCTTATTACAAGTGCCATTAAGGCAGCAAATGAATCGGACGATGAAAAAGTTGGAGAAGTATTACATCGCCTTCGCGACGAAGATCCATCATTCATTGTTAATTATTCAAAAGAGATAAAACAATTAATTATTGAAGGACAGAACGAATATCACCTCAACGTTATCAAGTGGTTCTTCGACCACGAATTCAAAATTGAGGTCAACTTTATTACACCAAAGATTCCTTATCGCGAAACCATTACAAAAGCGGCACAAGCCGATTACCGCCACAAAAAACAATCGGGTGGTGCCGGGCAGTTTGGCGAAGTACATCTAATAATTGAACCATACACCGAAGGGATGCCAGACCCAAAAATGTTCAAAATAGACGGCAAAGAGTGGCTCGTAAACCTCAGGAGCAAAGAAGAATACTCTCTACCATGGGGTGGCAAATTAGTTTTATGCAACTGTATTGTTGGAGGGGCAATCGACGCTCGTTTTATTCCAGCGATAATGAAAGGTCTCATGGAAAAAATGGAAGAAGGCCCGCTCACAGGCTCTTATGCCCGCGACATTCGCGTATGTGTTTACGATGGGAAAATGCACCCTGTTGATTCAAATGAAATTTCGTTCAAACTTGCAGGACGCAATGCATTTAGTCAAGCATTTAAGAAAGCCGGCGCAAAAATTCTGGAGCCAGTTTATAACCTCGAAGTTTATACTCCAAGCGAACGAATGGGCGATGTAATGAGCGACCTACAAGGCCGAAGAGCTATTATAATGGGTATGGGCAGCGAAAAAGGGTACGAGAAAATTTCAGCTAAAGTACCTTTAAAAGAGATGAATAAATACTCAACTTCGCTAAGTTCATTAACCGGAGGGCGTGGATGGTTTAGCATGGAATATGATACATATGAAAAAGTTCCTGCTGAAGTTCAAGATGAATTATTAAAGGCTTACGAAACAGAACAAAAAGAAGATTAAACCAATCAATAATTTCTTTAATTAAACCAAAAGAAAATAACCCGGGAGAGATCTCGGGTTTTTTATTTAAAAAACTTGAAAAAAAGATCGCATATTTAAACCCTTTTTGCATCAAACAATGAATTAACCCATTAAAAATTCTTTGACTTTGTGATATTTTTATACTTTAGCTATCTGAATGATAGTAAAGCAAGATAGAATCTGTTGTTACTTTCTATTTTGATTTAACTAGGGCTGAGTGGTTGTTGCGGAATTCCTATCGGTCTGGAAAAAGAGATTAAATGAAACTGTGCGAAAGTTTAAACTGGTTTAGGATCGGGAGATTGATTATTGCTATCAATCTGTTGTTGTATGCCAACTTTGCCCACTCACAAAACCTTCCGCCGGT
>CAZRXT010000328.1:0-3136 GCA_964604035.1 uncultured Prolixibacteraceae bacterium
GAAGGTACATTTGAATACGTTGACAAACTGCTCAACTCGTTTCAACCGAAAGAGGTGCTTTATCAGCGAGGGAAAAACGAAGATTTCAACCAACACTTCGGGCACAAATTTTATACGTTCACGCTCGAAGACTGGGTTTACACTTCGGATGCGGCAAACGACAGGCTCAACAAGCACTTCGAAGTTAAATCGTTGAAAGGATTTGGCGTTCAGCGCATGGAATACGGCATTATGGCAGCCGGTGCAATTTTGTATTATCTCGATTTAACTCAACATAATCACACCAAGCATATTTCAAACCTTTCGCGCATTGAGGAAGACCGCTTCGTATGGCTCGACAGGTTTACTATCCGAAATCTCGAACTGATTAACCCGCTGAATGAAGATGGAAAAACCCTTATCAACGTAATAGACAAAACCCTGACTCCCATGGGTTCACGCACCATGAGGCGTTGGATAACCTTCCCACTAAAAAATGTAACATCGATCAACAATAGGCTCGAAGTAGTTGAAAGTTTCACCAATCACCCCGAGCTGAAAGAACGAATTGAAGATCATGTACGTACAATTGGCGATTTGGAGCGAATCATTTCAAAAGTTGCAGTACAACGAATTAATCCACGCGAAGTTGTTCAATTAAAAATTGCACTTCAGGCAATTGCACCAATCAAACAACTTTGCTCCGAATCGGGCGAAAAAACCCTCCTAAATTTTGCCGAACAGCTAAACCCATGTTCAAACATTGCCGACCGCATAGAACGCGAAATCTATCCCGACCCGCCAACTCAAGTCAACAGGGGAAATACAATTGCGTCAGGCATCAACTCCGATCTGGACGAGCTTCGAGAGATTAAATCAACAGGAAAAGATTATCTGCTTAAGATGCAAGAGCGAGAGATTGAACGCACGGGGATTACCTCTCTCAAAATCAGCTTTAACAACGTATTCGGATATTATATCGAAGTTCGGAATACACATAAAGATAAAGTTCCACCGGAATGGATCAGAAAGCAAACTCTGGTAAGTGCCGAACGATACATTACAGAAGAACTGAAAGGGTACGAAGAAAAAATTCTTGGCGCCGAAGAGAAAATCTTGGCCATAGAACAAACTATTTACAATGATTTGGTGATGGCACTTTCCGATTACATCCAAGCCATTCAACTCAACGCCAGTATTATTTCTCAAATTGACTGTTTACTATCGTTTTCAACCGTTTCGCTTTTAAATAACTATTCTCGACCAATTGTAAATGAATCGAATACAATAAAAATAAAAGAAGGCCGCCACCCGGTAATTGAACAACAGTTGCCAATTGGCGAAAGCTATATTTCGAACGATGTCTTTCTCGACCGCGAAGAGCAACAAGTAATCATCATCACAGGTCCAAACATGTCGGGGAAGTCGGCTTTGCTAAGACAGACAGCCCTGATCGTTTTAATGGCTCAAATAGGCTGCTTTGTGCCAGCTAAAGCAGCAGAGATTGGCTATGTCGACAAAATTTTCACCCGCGTAGGAGCTTCCGACAATATTTCGCTGGGAGAATCAACATTCATGGTCGAAATGAATGAAGCTGCAAGCATATTGAACAACCTTTCGGACCGTAGCCTGATTTTGCTCGATGAACTTGGACGCGGAACCAGCACCTACGATGGCATTTCGATTGCCTGGTCGATTGTTGAATATATTCACGAACACCCAAAATTTAAGGCAAAAACCCTTTTTGCTACCCACTATCACGAGTTGAACGAGATGGAACACTCTTTTGAACGAGTTAAAAACCATAATGTTACCGTTAAGGAAATTGATAACAAAGTTATTTTCCTCAGGAAACTGGTAAGAGGAGGAAGTAATCATAGCTTCGGTATCCATGTTGCCCGCATGGCCGGAATGCCCAAAAGTCTGGTAAAACGTTCAGAAGAAATTCTGTCTCAACTTGAAGATACACACCGTAAAGACTCACTTTCGAAACCGCTCGACACTATTAGCAAGGAAAGAGAAGGCATTCAGCTTAGCTTTTTCCAGCTCGACGATCCAATTCTAAAACAGATTCGCGATGAAATTATCGCTATCGACATCAACAACCTTACCCCAATGGAAGCACTAAACAAGTTGAATGAAATAAAAAAGATTGCTGGCATAAAGTCGTAACAAACAGAGAATGACCGATCCTAATCAATATGCGAACTGGCTCCCTTCAAAACTCTTTCAACAAAATGGAGAACTTTTTCTTGAGTGGATCTATTTATGGGATATCCATTTCGACAAGCCTTTTTTTGATGAAACACTAACCAAATGCAGGTTCGAAAATTCGTTAAAAGAAAAGAATCAAAAAGAGAGGCGAATTACGCCTGTTGATTTTATATCAAAAGTTGCCGCAACCATTGAACCTATAAAACCAAGCCTGTTCATTTTTCACACTTCACGATGCGGCTCAACGTTAACTACACAAGTACTAAGCCTCAACAAATCAGCAATCGTATTCCCCGAATATTTGCTTTTTGACAAGCTGTTGCAGGCCAAAATTGACGGACAACCCGTTGATGACGGAACACGAAAAGCATGGCTCAAAAGCCTTGTGCAAATAATGGGGCAAAAACGATTTGCTGATGAGAACCAATTAATAATAAAACTCGACAGCTGGCACTTAAGTTATCATTCAATCATCCGCGAGTTATTCCCTGAAGTGCCTTTTGCCATACTTTATCGCGAACCTGAAGCAATACTTCGTTCAAACAACAAACAGTGCGGAATGCAGTTCGTTCCGGAATTGGTACAACCGTCAACTTATGGTTTAATCGAAGACAAATCAAAATCTTTCACACTGAACGAATATGCAAATCAAGTACTTCAGAAAATGTACAATTCTATTCTCGAAATTGCAGTTTCAGACCAAAATACAATGCTTTTCAATTATGATGATGGATTTGAAAAGAATACGCAACAACTCACTTCAAAATTATCATTCGATCCTTCGTTTATGAAAACGGAAGAAGTTCTTGAAAGAATGAAATTCCACTCCAAACACCCTCATGATCAATTTACAGATGAAAAACCTACCGTAAATGAATTTGCTTTTGACGAAACTATTGCAATTTATAATTGTGTAGTTCAACTACAGCGTCAAATAAATCAA
>CAZRXT010000329.1:0-3133 GCA_964604035.1 uncultured Prolixibacteraceae bacterium
TAGAAATTCCTAAAGGAACAGAATGGAAAGTTATTGAAGCTAAAGTGAAGGATTATCAGTCGGGAGTTCATAATTTGGTCGTTACGCTAAAAGATTCTCCTGTTGAAATTGACTGGATCAGATTTAAATAACTCCAACCTTTAAAAAATTGAATATGAAGAAATTAATTTTACTGTCGTTGTTCGTACTACCTTTTGTTGTTAGTGCACAACAAGATAGCCTTTTGAAAATATGGTACCAACAGCCAGCCAAACAATGGGTTGAAGCACTGCCGGTTGGTAATGGCCGTTTGGGCGCAATGGTATTTGGCGATCCTATAAACGAAATTATTCAACTTAATGAAAACACGGTTTGGACCGGACAACCTAACCGTAACGATAATCCTGATGCAAAAACATCTTTAGATGAGGTTCGAAAACTAATTTTTGATGGAAAATACAAAGATGCTCAGGAGCTGGTGAATAAGAGTTTTATCAGCAAAAAATCGCATGGAATGTCTTATCAAACAGTTGGTAATCTTAAACTTTCATTTCAAGGTCTCGAGAATTATTCAAATTATTACCGCGAACTTGACTTGGAAAATGCCGTTGCTACAACACGATATAGCAAAAATGGGGTAAACTATACCACAAACGTATTTTCCTCTTTTCCCGATCAGGTTATTGTTGTTCGAGTTTCAGCTGATAAAGCTGGAATGATTAGCTTTTTGGCAACAATGGACAGACCAGCAGGAAGAAACAAAATGCCAACTTTTGCTGTAAAATCTTACGGCAACAACGAACTTATAATGAGTGGTATAACCAGCGATCATGAGTCGGTTAAAGGTGCCGTTAAGTTCGAGTCGAAAGTTAAGATTATTACAAATGGGGGTTCTGTAACATCAACCGATTCTTCGTTGAATGTTTCAAATGCCGATTATGCAACAATCTATATTTCAATAGCTACCAACTTTGTAAACTACAACGATATCAGTGCTGATGCCGAAAAAAGAGTCAATGATTATTTGCAGAAAGCATTGAGTAAAAACTATGATCAAATTAAGAAAGATCATATTGCTGATTTTCAAAGCTATTTCAAAAGAGTAAATCTTGACCTTGGTGTTACCGAAGCTGCGAAGAAACCTACAGATATTCGTCTTGCCGAATTTGCAAAAGGAAACGACCCTCAGTTAGCTGCTTTATATTTTCAATTTGGCCGCTATTTGTTAATCTCTTCTTCTCGTCCGGGTGGGCAACCTGCAAATTTACAAGGAATATGGGCCGACCAGCTTTGGCCAGCTTGGGATAGTAAATATACCGTGAACATTAACACCGAAATGAACTATTGGCCTTCGGAGGTAACAAACCTTACTGAGATGAACGAGCCTTTAATTCAGATGGTTAAGGAACTTTCTGAAACAGGAAAACAAACTGCAAAAGATATGTATGGAGCTCAAGGATGGGTACTTCACCATAATACCGACATTTGGCGAATTAACGGGCCTCTCGATGGTGCCTTTTGGGGTCAATGGCCAATGGGTAGTGCCTGGTTGTCGCAGCATTTGTATTCTAAATATGAATACAATGGCGATAAAGAATACTTGAAGTCTGTATATCCAGCAATTAAAGGTGCTGCATTGTTTTTCCTCGATTTCTTGGTTGAAGAACCTAAAAACAAATGGTTGGTTGTTTCACCATCTGTATCGCCCGAAAATGCACCTTATGTATCGCCCGAAACAACAATTCAGGCAGGTACAACAATGGACAATCAATTGGTTTTTGATATCTTTAACATTACAGCTAAATCGGCTGAAATTTTACAAACAGACCCCGAACTTGTGGCAAAAATTGGCGCTGCAATGAGTCGCTTGGCTCCAATGCAAATTGGAAAGTGGGGGCAGTTGCAAGAGTGGATGTACGACTGGGATAGCCCAACAGACAACCACAGGCATGTTTCGCATTTATACGGGCTTTTCCCTTCAAATCAGATTTCTCCTTATCGGAACCCTGAATTGTTTTCGGCAGCAAAAGCTTCGATGATTGCCCGTGGCGACGAATCAACCGGTTGGTCGATGGGGTGGAAGGTGAACCTTTGGGCTCGATTGCTCGATGGTGATCATGCCTACAAACTTATTACCGACCAGCTTACTCCATCTATTCAACCCGACGGAAAGCAAAGGGGCGGTACTTATCCAAATCTTTTCGATGCTCATCCTCCTTTCCAAATCGACGGCAACTTTGGCTGTACCTCGGGAATTGCTGAGATGTTGCTTCAAAGTCACGATGGTGCCATTCATTTATTGCCCGCGTTACCTTCGGCCTGGAAAAACGGAAGTGTTAAAGGGTTGTTGGCTCGCGGTGGATTCGAAACCGATATTAAATGGAACGATGGAAAGTTGGCAAACCTGACCATAACATCATCAAAAGATGGTAATTGCCGTATTCGTTCATATTTTCCATTGAAAGGGAAAGGTCTTAAAAAAGCTGTTGGAGCAAATCCTAACCCTATTTATTCTACTCCCGAGATTAAGACTCCATTGAACAATTCGAAAGAAATTCAACCTTCGCTCAAATTAAGGAAGGTGTATGAATACGACTTAGAAATGAAAAAAGGCGATGTTGTTGAAATTAAAGGGAAATAGGCAACTTACTTTTTGACGTAAATATTTACATATTAACTTGCTAGTTTATTTTTAGTTATATATTTTACCCGCTCAATAGTTGATTTTATTGAGCGGGTATTTTTTTATAATTGCCCTTGATTTTAGTGAAAACCATTCAATCGTAATAGGGAGGGAGAGAGTTCCTGATTACGATTCCTTTTCCTTTTTATCGAAAGGCGCAACAATAAAGTTATTAAGCACAATCTCAGTAATATGGTGTATTTGCTTATTTTTATCTTCGTACTGGCGATAAGTTAACCTACCTTCAAAAGCTACTTCTTTGCCTTTTACAAGGTGCTTTTCTGCAATTTCGGCTTGTTTGCCCCAAGCAACTATGTTATGCCACTGTGTGTTAGTTGTTGTTTTTCCTTTTCCGTCAGAAAAACTTTCGTTGGTTGCCACTGTAAACTTTGCTACTTTTTTACCGCTCTCAAAATTTACAATTTCGGGGTTCATGCCTAAGTTGCCCACTAACTGTACTCTGTTCCTTAA
>CAZRXT010000330.1:0-3123 GCA_964604035.1 uncultured Prolixibacteraceae bacterium
TAACACCGTGGAGCAGAACAACATTTTTATCTTCAAACTGGCTATTGATTTGATTAATTGCTTCTTGTTGAGATTCATTCAACGTTGGCATATCTTTTTCGGCCGAAGAATCGATAAGTCGGTCAACTTCAACTTGTTCAATTTCAACAAACCCTTTTTCGATAAGCCCTTTTAATACAGCATCGGTAGAACCACTGTTTGTAATCAGCTCTTTTTTAGGAATTGAAACTTTTCTTTCTGCTGAAAAGAAATCCAAAGCATTGAGCAGAAACATAAAGAGTTCCGATTGCTTGGAGCCCTTTTTTATCTGGCTGAATGCATTCTCGATATCTTGTTCAGAAGCGAGTTGGCTTGCAACTTTCACATACGAAATAGTCTTTGGCCTATAGTTCTTATCAATTTCTTCGTCAGTAATTATGGCTTGCTTTTTTATGAGTGAATTAATTACCGTATAGTTGTTTTTCTTTTTTGTAATTGAGTTAATTTGTTGAATTGTAGCTGTTTTCTGGTTTTGAAGGAATTGAAAAACGGTTTCTTCAGTTTCTGATAGTCTGTCGGTTTCAATCCAATCGTGGTTAATTGAAAGGTTTGTTTGACTTTCAAGTTTTAATCCTTTTGGAAGGGCAGCTTTCATAACTTCGCCTTCGCTGCAGCAATAATAATTGGCAATCCACTCCCAAAATTTGAACGTTTGCTCACTAATAATTGGAGTGTCGTCTAAAACCGTTTCAATTGGTTTCGTTTCAATTTCGGGTTTCGAATTGTGGATCTGTTTTATCAATCCGGTGTAGAATTTCCGTACTCCAAACTGAACAATGACCCTGCACCCAACCAGGACTCTTTCATTAAATTCAGGCGGAACATGGTACGTATAGTTCAGATTAATAGGAACTGGTAGTATTACATCGATATAGGTTAAACTCTCTGCCATTAATGTATTTTGCTCAAAAATAGTGGAATGTATTTTAACGTAACTGAGATTTTCCGATTACTTATTCACAAATTTGGACCAATGTTGAAAAGCTACTTCTTTCCAGCTCTGACAACCAAGAAAGCTCCGACTATAAATGTTATAGCACCTACCCATGTTAGAAAGGTAAATCTTTCGCCATCAATCCAGCTTACATTTAGAATTGTTAAAATGGCCATAATTATGAAGGTCAGAATTGGATTGGTTATCAGCATCGCACTTACTTTGTTTGCATCTAAGTATTTCAGTGACGCTGACATACATCCATAAGCAATAAGGGTATTTGCACCTAAGAATAATAGCAGCCCCCAATATCCTATTGAAATTGATCCAAGTGTCGAAAAGTTGGTGAGCGGTAGATAGAGGAATATTGGTATTGAAAAAATTAATAAATTCTGGGTCTGTGGTGGGTATTTAATAATGAATTTTTTCTGAATTATTGCATATAATGACCATGTTACGGCTGCTACTACAGTTAAGATAATACCAATATTAAAATCGTCGGGGTTGAAAAATAAGCTTTTTAGTTGTTGGCTGTAAAAAAGAATAAAACCAAGTATAACTATTACGAAACCTATAATTTGGCGTTTTCTAACTTTCTCTTTGAAAATTACGATTCCGGAAATGGCAAAAAGAACCGGCCCAATTTGAATTACAACCTGAGCATTGCTAGGGCTGGTATATTTTACCCCAAGCATAAACCCGATGTAATTGATTGCTAGGGCTAAAGATGCAACAATTAACCAGAACGGGGGTTTTATCAAGATTCGGAGTTGCTTTCTATCGAAGATTGCAAAGTATAGAAAAAGTGCGATGGCTGCAAAGGCAAATCTGAACCAAACTATAGTATATGGATCAACAACTTTTACTGCAACTTTCAATGCAACAGCTAATACACCCCAACAAAGTACAGTAATCAATGCCAGAATGACACCTTTATTTGTGTTGTTCATACATTCACCTTAAAATTAATGACTTCCGATAGTCATCAAAACAACTCCCGAAATTATTCCAGCTAGGTATAACCCTTTTTTCTTTAAATTCTTCTCTTTAAAGAAGATGGCTGCAAAAATGAATGGAATAATCACGCCACTTCTGCGTATGCCCGAAAGAACTGAGATCAGCGAATCGGGAAAACTCAGCGCGTAAAAGTAGAAAAAATCGGAGAGTACAAGGAAAATCCCGATAAGAGGAATAGTCCATCGCCATTGGAAAGGTGTTGTTTCTTTTCTTGTTGGATACCAAAATATTGCCACAATAATAGCCAATACGATGAGCTGATACACGCCCGACCATGCCTGAACTGAAAAGCGGTCGATTGCTCTTACTATGTATCTATCATATAGACTGCTGATTGAACCTAAAAGCGTTGCCACAATAATGAGCGAAATCCATTTGTTTTTTTTGAAGTTTATGCCTTCAAGTTTTCCTGTAGTAGAGAAAAGGAAGAAAAAAGTGAGTGTTATAATAAGTCCAATCCACTGTAAACCATTAAGTTTCTCTGAGAAAATTATCAGTGCGCCAATCAATGTCCAGAGTGGTGCTGTGGCTCTGATTGGGGAAACAATAGTAAGAGGTAAGTGCTTGATGGCGAAGAAGGCTGTAATCCAACTAGCCAGAACAATCAACGATTTTACAAATATCTGAACATGCTCAAGAATAGTAATTTGAGGCACATAAAGGTTTATCGATTTGAAGAAATCGGGGTGGAGATATGAACCAACAATGGCCGGGACAAAAAAGAGTGCGCTTGTCGATACTGATATTAAAAGTACTGGAAAAACTGCGTTGTTGTTTAACGATGTTTTTTTAAATATGTCGTAAATTCCTAATAATACAGCAGTTACTAATCCGAAAATTCCCCACATGATAAAAATTTTAGGGTGCAAATTTAGGAATCAAAACTCTTAATTAGGGAATGAACCTGTGAGTGAGTGCAAAAGATATGAAACTCTTAACTTTCCTAAAAAGCTTAATTATTAAGTTTTAAATAGATAAAAAATTGAATCAGTTAGTTCTGGAGGTTAAGCATCAGGCTTTTGTGACATATAATTGTCCTGCTTCATGGCGCATTACTACAATTTTTTCACCTTTTTCGATGAACTCATCTTCCGACATTGCATCCCAAATTTCGTTTTCGATTTGTACTTTCC
>CAZRXT010000331.1:0-3101 GCA_964604035.1 uncultured Prolixibacteraceae bacterium
GCATCAACAACGATACCGACAAAATCAACCAGTTCTTTTCGCAATCGCTCATGCAATTTGTAAGGATGATTCTGATTATGATTGGGGCTGCCATTTTCCTGCTCTCTATCAATTTTAAACTTGGCGCGGCAGCACTGGCCCCGGCCATTGTTATTTGGATATTTACCTATTTTGTTTCGCCATGGATAAAAAAGCGAAATGCAGCAAACCTCAAAAGCACAGGGTTACTTAGTGCCGAGGTTCAAGAGAGTCTCAACAACTTTAAAGTGATTGTAGCCTTTAACCGTCGCGATTATTTCAGGAAGCGTTTCGAAGAGGTGAACCACGAAAACTATTCAACCGCCATTAGAGCTGGTATTGCCAATAACCTTGTTGCCCCGGTCTACACTTTCTTCTCGAATATTGGGCAGATAATTGTGTTGGCTTTTGGTATCTACCTCATTGTTAAAGGTCATTTCACCGTAGGGTTGCTCATTAGCTTTATCTCTTACGTCAACAATTTCTACCATCCTTTGCAGCAAATGGCTTCTCTTTGGACAAACTTTCAGCTAGCCTTGGCCGCCTGGGATCGCATTCTCAAAATACTGAACCTCGAAAACAACATGCCGGTAATTGAAACCTCGAAGGTTTTCGATACCAAATCGTTGGTGTCGTTCCGTTGCGTTTCTTTCTCGTACCCTAACGGGAAAGAGGTGTTGAGGCACATCAGCTTTGAGCTCGAAAGGGGCAAGACCTACGCGTTTGTTGGCCCTACCGGAGGCGGTAAAACTACCACCGCGTCGTTGCTTGCACGCCTCTACGATGCCACCAAAGGAATTGTGTTGCTCGAAGGGAAAGATATCCGTAGTTATTTGCCCGCAGATAGGGTGAAGAAGATTGGGTTTATACTTCAGGAGCCATTTCTGTTTAGTGGTACTGTGCGTGAAAATATTCTCTACGGAAACGAAGAGTACAAACTGTGTAAAAACACCGAACTGATGCAGATTTTGCACGAAACAGGCTTGGAGCTTCTGATGCAACGCTTCGACGAAGGTCTCGATACCACAGTTGATGTTACCGGTGAAGGAATCAGTCTTGGGCAAAAACAACTCATCGCGTTTATGCGGGCCGTACTTCGTAAACCCGACCTTCTCATTTTAGATGAGGCCACGGCAAATATCGATACCGTTACCGAAAAGATGCTCGACGAAATTCTGTTGAAACTACCCGCAACTACAACCAAGGTGATCATAGCTCACAGGCTCAATACAATTGCCAATGCCGACGAAATCTACTTTGTAAATACAGGCGAAGTAACCCGTGCAGGCTCGCTCGACGAAGCTGTTGCTATGCTAATGCACGGTAAAATGGCAAGTTGATTGGATGTTGTTGATTAAAGAGTGTTGCGAAAGTAAAAAAGAAAAGCCATTCAATTTTTTTTGAACGGCTCGATTTCCTTAAATATTTCTATTTATTTCTTAGCTAATGTTTGGTTGTTTCTTTACCGACAACCCTGCATTTTGAGCTTCTTTGCGCGACCAGTAACGGGCACGTGCTTCTTCAGGGTCAGCATCAAGAGGGATATAAATTTTTGTTTTTAAATCTATTACAACCTCTCTAAGTTGTGACATATCGGGCGATTTGAAATTAACCTGCTTTTTTTCCTGCATGTGATTACTCCTCTTTTTTAAAGTTAATAATTTTGATAAACGATGGCCAGCCTTGCCTAAAAATGGTCTTTGGTTTGCCTTGTTGAGAATACAAACACCTTTTCTTTTGAATGGAAAGTAACAAAATCTGAGATTCAGAATTGTAAAAGGAAAGTGTATTTCACAAAAGTTTAAAAGTCGAATATACGCTTAATTATTGAGTTATTAGTTGCTTGAATGCAACTTAATCGAAATTTATGCAAAAGATAATGTTTTCGTTATCCTGTGCAAGATATTTGGCATATAAAAAAACACAAAATGCTTTTTAATTGTGGTTTTTTTCGAATCGGCCTTTATGCCAAATTTGGTAGCTGTTAAAAAGGTTTTGCCACAAAACGTATAAGGCGGGAATTACCGACGAGAGTGGTGTCATGTAAGTTTGTGCCATCCAAATTGCTAAGATCGTGTTTTTCTGTCCCAGCGACTGTCCACCGGCAACAATATCGCCGTAACGTTTTCCAAACCAACGGCCAACAGCGAATTGCATTGTGCAAATCGAAACCGAAAGTAATGCCATGAAAATCAGAATCTCAATTTCCGAACTGTCCATCTTGAAAATGGAGTCGATGGTGCATCCCATCACAATTGTTAGGCTAAATGCCCAAATGTAGAACGAAACATCTTTCTGTTTAGCTATTGCTGTGGCCATTCTTGGTAGAAAACGCTGCGTTAATAGTGCAAGTATAAGTGGAATTATTATAACTGGAATCACTTTCGAGAGAACCATCCAGCTCGATTGCAGGAATGGCATGTCTACATTATTCCCGGCCATCGAAAAGTAGAGTGGTGAAACTGCTGCAACGGCCAAATTGCTGAGTAGAGTGCTGGTAACCATGGTCGAGAGGTTAGCTCCGAGCATAGCCGCAATTACAGGTGCCGACGTGGCAGTGGGAGCCAGTACAATCACCAATGCACCTTGTGCCAATATTTCGTTGAACGGCCGTATTATCAAATAAAACCCTAAACTTACGCCTACCTGAAACAGAACTACCCATAAGTGCAACCACGTGATCTTCATTTTTTTAATGTCGATGCTGCACAACGTAAGGTAGAGCATCACAAATATGAGCCATGGTGTAAGCGAGTTGAATTTCGAAATAGAATTGTGAAAGATTAACCCCAGCACAATGGCAATGGGCAGCATTAAATCTTTTATTTTCTTAACCATCGGAGTCGACTAAATCAGGCTTCGAAAGTACAAAAAAATGGTTGAAGCTCTTATCTCTCAATATTTGAGTGGTCAATAGAAACAATTTTATAAACTGTTGTTCTGAAAAGTTTAAAATTTTTGGTAAACAGTTGAAATAAGAAAAAAATATTTTGAATGTAAAGACTTAGTATAGTCGGCATGTAGGGAAGTGGCCTCCAAACAAAGGCAATCTGAATCAAAACAATCACTTAGCAAGACCGGGA
>CAZRXT010000332.1:0-3092 GCA_964604035.1 uncultured Prolixibacteraceae bacterium
GGGAAAGGCCCAATCATTCAAGGAATAACCATTACTCAATACCCCGACACAATGGTTCAAATTGAAGGGTATTACCCACAAGGCATTTCAAAAGAAACAGAACACGGAAAAGATGTTGTTGGCACTCGTTTTGAAAATTGTACTTTTTCGAAATGCTTTAGAATTGGTGTTTTTGCAATTGGCGACAGCATGATTATGCGTAATTGTAAAATTACCGACACAAACACCGAAGGGCTCTATATTGTTGCTTCGTCGGATGTACTTCTTGAAAAGAATATTTTTGCCAACAACAACATTGAACGCTGGACAGGCTTTTACCCATCGTCGGTTAAAATTTTCAACCAAACACACCGGGTAGTATGCCGCAACAATCTGATTATCGATCAGGCAAATTCAAACGGTTTATGGTACGATGTGGGCAACAAAGACGGTGTTTTCGTAAACAACTGGGTTGAAAACATTGGCAAAGTTGAAAGTTTCAAAGATAAAGATCATATTTGGTCGAATTTCAGCGGTTTCTTCTTCGAAATATCGAGCAGCGCTATTTGTGCAGGAAATGTCTTTCTTAATTGCGAACAAGGTTCTTTAGTATTAAATAGTTCAGATGTTTCTATTTACAACAATTCGTACATTAACAGTACTGCCGGGTTCGGGCGCAACAACCGTGGCGACAATACCGATCATTTTGGCTGGCACATAAAAACAGGACCAGGTGTAGACAGTCGTGAGAACCACGTATTTAAGAACAACCTCTTTTATATGGAAGAATCGCTTACCCGCCCAGTATGGAATACCTGGCAGCCTGCTGAAATGTGCGAAAGGTTGAACAAATCTCCGATGTCCGACGTAAATAACAACTTATATATTGCAGAAATTAACAAAAACGATTCTTCTCTTGTTAAATGGTGTCCAGCTAACAACGAAGAGTGTTTGGCCGAAATAAAAACACCGGAGGAGTTAACTGCACTCTACCCAACATTTGAAACCGAAAGTAAATATTATCAGGGATATGCAAAGAGCATTTTTACTGGTTTCGACAGCAACGATTTCAACTTAACTGCGGCAAATGCTAAGCTGGCAAAACCAGCCTCTATTCCCGAAAAAATTGCCAACGTTTTGCGTTTAAATGACAAACAGACCTCATTTATTGGAGCTTACAACACAAAATAAAGTTCAAAAGCTTAATAAAGAGAGCTTCAAAATCGAATAAAACGAGGACACCGAAACGTGTTCTCGTTTCTTTTTATATTCCAAGCATTACCGAAATCAATACAAGGTGAAATAGGTTTATTGCCGATCAAAACTTTCGAGAAAATTTTAATTATTCAATCCGATTACTGACTTTTGCAAAAAATAAAGATAAAACCAATGAGCAACGATTGGAAAGACAGGCTGGGCGTGGTATTTTCAACCAACCCCGATTTTAGTTTTGAACACAATGGCGATGATGAGACCGAAACTGTGGCGGCCAACAAACAAGATTTAAGAGTCACTCTCGATAAAAAGCAGCGCAAGGGAAAATCAGTAACCCTAGTTACAGGTTTCGTTGGTAAAGAAGATGACCTAAAAGAACTTGGCAAGCTTCTGAAAACCAAATGCGGCGTTGGAGGAACAGTAAAAGATGGTGAAATACTGATTCAGGGCGACTTCCGTGCTAAGGTGCTCGATATACTAAAAAAAGAAGGCTACAAAGCCAAACAAACAGGTGGATAGCACATTACACTTAATCAATTAGGATCTGACTTCCTGCATAGTTGTAGCTCACAGTCGCCTTGCAATGCTTCACCAAATAGGCAAATTTATCGACCCCGGTACAATGGCAGGTGTTCACCTCTTCAACAGCTATATTGTTGAAATAGTTGGCGATATGATCAACTACCTGAAGTTCGTCTTTCTTAGTGTGAAAACCTCCAATTATCCGCTCAACAGGAAGCCCAAAATGCTGGCGTGCAGTTTCGCAAATATTGCTTATCCCGTTGTGTGAGCAGCTGCTAATGACTATTAGTTTCTCTTTGTTTTTGATGCACAGAAACAATTCATCATCAAACAAATCGGAACTCTTTGTTCCGTTGTTTTCAATAAGAAAACCCTTCTTATGGCTATCAACAGGAAAGAAGGAATGAATAGACGGGAAGATGAAAAGATTAGGCACAATCTCCAATAAATCATCAACATACTGAAAACGACTACTGCAAAAATCGATGTCAGGATTGTGCCCAATATACCATTCGCCATTAAACTTAGGCAATGTAGATTCTTTCTTCAAAATAATCTCAGCCCTCGTGTTTTTCGCCATAAAAGGAATTAAGCCACCAATATGGTCGTGATGCCCATGGCTGATTATCAAATAATCAACCGTGGAAATATCAATACCCAACCGTTCAGCATTATGCAGAAAATTACTACTGAAACCTGTATCTAAAAGAATCTTTTTATCGCCCAGTTCAATATAGATCGATAACCCATGCTCGCCAATAAAGCCCGTTGAAGTAACAAGATTTTCAATAAGAGTTACGATCTTTATCATTATAAATCAATAAATTAGTGAGTTAAACAACCTTCATGGTATTCGGCCAAAATGCCTTTCACCTGAGTGGGTGATACTCGGCCATGAACCTTTTCGCCAACCATTACAACCGGAGCCAACCCACAAGCACCAACACAACGTAACGCACTGATAGAGAACTTTCCATCGGCAGTGGTCTCTCCCACTTCAATCTTCAACTGACGTTTAAATTCATCGAGTACTTGCTCTCCGCCACGCACATAACAGGCTGTACCCATACAAATCGAAATTGGATGTTCGCCCTGAGGTTTCATTGTAAAAAATGAATAGAAAGTTACCACTCCGTAAATTTTAGCTACCGACATATTTAACTCTCTACCAATTAATTCCTGAACTTCGGCAGGCAGATATCCAAACTTATGCTGAACCTGATGCAAAACATTGATTAGTTCGCCTTCTTCGTTGTTAAAACTTGCGCAAACCTCTTTAATCATGTCAATTGCATACTCTGATAATCTTATTTTAGGCATAATTCTTCTTATTTGGGTTAATCTTCTTTTTCAAATTTTATACTACGGTCGAAATA
>CAZRXT010000333.1:0-3076 GCA_964604035.1 uncultured Prolixibacteraceae bacterium
ATGTTGCTGCTGATTGGGATTGTAACCAAAAACGGTATTCTGATTGTGGAGTTTGCCAACCAGAAACAACTATCGGGATTGAGCAAACCCGTTGCCGCTTTCGAAGCTGCATCTTCACGTTTGCGCCCTATTTTGATGACATCTCTAGCCACAGTTTTTGGTTCGTTACCTATTGCTCTGGCACTTGGCTCTGGCGCCGAAAGCCGTATTCCACTTGGTGTTGTAGTTGTTGGCGGAATCCTTTTTGCCCTTCTGCTTACGTTGTTTGTTATTCCGGTGATGTACATTCTGATGTCGGGGAAAAAAGCGTTAGCCGACAAACAGGAACCTTTGGAAATTGCAGAGGCTATAAATGAATAAGATTTTCAGATAATTCAACAGAAATACAAGATAATGAGAAAATTACTATTGATATTGATTGTTTTTGGCTTTTCGGCAGCTAATGCACAAAGCTTCCTTTCAATCGACGAGGTAATACAAATTGCATTGAAGAACAACTACGACATAATGGTTTCGCGCAACGATGGGCTTATTGATCGTGCCAATAATACAGTAGGAAATGCCGGTATGTTGCCCAATATCAACTTCAATGCAAACGGAAGCATATCAACTAAAAACACCTTTCAGCGAGATGCCGGAGCCAGCGACTATACTTCTTCCACACTTAGCAATCCAACTCATGGAGCCAATGTAGCCCTTAACTGGACGTTGTTTGATGGTGGCAAAATGTTTATTACAAAAGATCGGCTAAGCGAGGTTGCTGCGTTGGGCGAAATCCAATTCAGGGAGCAGGTAATGCAAACCATTTCCAATGTGATTTCGGCTTATTACAATGTGGTGAAGCAAATGAAACAGCTGAGTTCTATTAAACAGACCATAAACTACAATCAAGAACGGGTAAAAATTGCCGAAACAGGTTTTAACTCGGGCTCGAAAATGAAGAGCGATCTGCTTCAGGCAAAGATCGATTTGAATGTGAACCTTCAGAATGCAATTAACCAAGAGGCTGCAATTGTTTCGGCACGGCGCGAACTGGCGGTTCTACTTTCAGCTGAAAACGATTCGTTGATTGCTGTTATCGATTCGTTTACGTTTAACTATTCTCCCAATAAAGAGGAACTTCAATACCGACTGTATAGCAAGAATAATCGAGTGCTAGCATTTCAGAAACAGCTTGAAATAGAACAACTTCTTTTGAAGGAGAGTTATCGGTCGCAACTACCAAAACTTGATTTGAATGCTGGGTATTACTATACACGAAAAGGTCCCCTTTTTTCTAAGTTGAACGATGGAATTACCTATGATTTAGGCCCACAGGTTGGTTGGTCGTTGTCGCTTCCAATATTCCAGTCGGGCGATTTAAGGCGGAAAATTGCCATTTCAAAAATTGGGCTCGAGTCGTCGGGGTACAATCTTGAGAAAGTAAAACTGCAAGTAAACACCGAGCTAAAAAACGCACTTACAAGCTTTTCGAACCAGCAACAGCTATTGGAAATTGAACGCGAGAATTTTGCACTTACAAAAGAGAACCTTGAAATAAGCCTGCAACGTATGCGTTTGGGTGAAGCAACTTCGCTCGAAGTTAGGATTGCACAAGAAGACTTTGAACAGTCGGCAACCCGCTTAACTAATTTTCAATACAACCTCAAAATGGCCGAAACTAAGGTTAAACAGCTAATGGGCGAGTTGTAGTAATTTATAAAGAACCATACCTGACGAGGTTTTAGAATCTGTCAGGTATGGTCATATATGGTTTACTGCTCCTTCCACTGTTTGTTGCTGGTCTTTTTATCAGCAAATTTGCTCCATATCGATTTCCAAATTATGGCTATACTGAGTACAGCATCGTGCAACACGGCATCAAATCTCTTTCAGTCGGAATCTTGATTCTTCTGGTTTCCTCGATTCCGCTGATTCATAACAAACAACCAATCATGGTCATCATGTTAATCATACAAATCACAGTTTAGACACTTCAATCATAGGCTGTTACATTATCCATTCTATTTCATTATATTTCTCTTTCATTTTATCCCAAAAACCGTTACTCCAATCCATTATAACCGATGGGTTCCAATCTTTTGGTAAATCGCTTAAAATTGCATCAACCATTTTATTGCCGTTGCCCTTAATTGGCGAATTAATATCATAAAAGTCAATATACTTGTGAACAGGACTGTACATTATTTGAATCCCTATCGCTGTTTCGTGGTTCATGTGAGTTATTGGCACTTTTGGACGCTTTGGATAGTTCTCGCTCGAAGCGGCTAATGTTTCATCGCTAATATTTATAAATTTTATGAAATCCAATGCAGCAAGGCTAAGAGCCATATTTACTATTGGTTTTGGCAATTCTTTAACTCTGGTGATTACCCATATCTGCTTTCCATTTTCATTGAAAGGCGCAAATAGTTTTTCAAATTCTTTCCTTTTCACGGCTTACTCAATCTCATATTTTCAAATTTCTTTCATTAACCATTTAATCTAAGGATTTATAATCCTTTAAACCATACAACGTAAACCCAAACCAACCAAACTCTTTAACGAAGAACGGTATCTGGGTGCTGCGATTTTTAATCGCAGTTGGATTTACTATTGGCGATTCTGAAAATCGCCACACCCAAAACCGCCTATCCATTGTCTGAATCAGGATTCTCTTGATTTCAGGATGAACAAGATTTATTGCCACAAATAATTTATCTGCAAACTAATCCTGAAAATTCTTTCATCCTGTGAATCCTGATTCAGACGTTTTTGAATTATATACTTTCTTAAACTGCAAACTCTTAGACCCAAAGTTGATCAACAACCCAATAGGGAAATTGTATGCCACCACATAATTCTTTGCCTGAGCTAAATGCACATCCTCTAAATTTGTTAAGGCTTTTAATTCTACAATCACTTGACCTTCCACAATAAAATCGGCTCGGCGGGTACCTACAAGAATACCATGATAAAAGATATCCTGCTCAACCTCCCGTCCGTAGTTTAAACCTGCTTTGTCAAACTCAATGGCCAGGCAGCGTTGGTAGATTACTTCTTGGAACCCATTGCCAAGTGTATTGTGCACATTCAT
>CAZRXT010000334.1:0-3054 GCA_964604035.1 uncultured Prolixibacteraceae bacterium
GGCACACCTTCCGAAAGCATTTCCATATAAGAGATATTAGCCTCCTTACGCACCCTCGCTGTTCTATTCTTCACCGAATCAAGAAATATTTCTCGTTCGCCATCCCACAAACGAACACCGCCAAGTCCTACGGTTTTGCCTACTTTATATTGATCGGCACCCCAGCCCTCTTTTTGCTGATCGATGGTTGGGTACCACTTCGCTGCTTTAAGCTCAAGCCCCGGGCGTGTTTTATTATACACGTCGATAGAAACTTTATGATCAAAGTAGAAACGCAGCCCAATCCACTCATTTTCAATAGCAGGCCCATGGTGAGCAACTTGTTTGTATAAATTGCCTGTTTCAGAAGAAATTTGAGCTTCCTGCTTATCGGAATCTTTCCACATCAAACTGATATCGGTCTTATTTTGAGAAAATAACAGCTGACTACAAAGAAGTGCTGTACAAATAATTATGGCTCGTTTCATACTCTTATAATATCTTGATCAGTAAATAACACTAAACATCGAGGCTACTTTAACGGATCCCAACCTTGAGCTGTAAGTACAATTTCGGTTCCGCCAGAAGCGACCAACAATGTACCTTCGCTTGCATCAACAATATGCCCGATAACGGTGATATCAGGGTGGTTTCTAACTTTATCGTGATCGGCAAGTGGAATGGTGAAAAGCAACTCGTAATCTTCACCTCCATTCAATGCTGCAACAAGAGGGTTAATATTCAACTCGTTACCCATTTTTTTTGTCTGATTATCGAGAGGAATCTTTTCTTCGTAGATCTTAGCGCCCACTCCCGAGTTTTTGCAGATGTGCTTAAGTTCAGACGATAACCCATCTGAAATATCGATCATTGAAGTAGGTTTGATTTTCAAATCACTAAAAACCTTCAGCATATCAAGACGAGCTTCTGGCTTAAGTTGGCGTGCCAAAATATAATCGTAACCTTCGAGCATTGGCTGTTGAGCTGGATTCACTTTGAACACTTCGTTTTCGCGTTCAAGCAAGTGAAGCCCCATGTAAGCACCTCCTAAATCACCCGAGATACAAACCAAATCGGTAACTTTTGCCCCCGAACGATAAACCAAATCTTCAGGTTTTGCTTCGCCAATAGCAGTAACGCTAATGGTTAGCCCGGTTAGCGAAGTTGTGGTATCGCCCCCAACCAAATCAACGCCATACGCTTCACAGGCAAGGTAAATACCTTCGTAAAGTTCCTCAACAGCTTCGACCGAAAATTTTGAAGACACTGCCAGTGAAACAGTTACCTGACAAGGAGTTGCCCCCATAGCAACAACATCGCTCACATTCACAGCAATCGACTTGTAGCCCAAATGTTTCAGCGGAGTGTACATCAAGTTAAAATGAACCCCTTCGGTAAGCAAATCGGTTGTAACAACCAGCTGCTTGTCTTTAAATTCTAGCACCGCAGCATCATCGCCAATTCCCTTAATTGTTGATTGGTTTCTTAACTTAAATTTATTAGTGATCCTATCTATCAACCCAAATTCACCTAAATCTGAAATTGGTGTTACATTGCGTTTGGTTTCAGCCATCTTATTAAAGATATTAAAGTATGATTTGCCTTTTGGCGAGGTCAAAAATAAGACTACTTTGATATCTTTGCAAAAATTTATTGAACAGTCTGACAACTTCTTTGTTAGAATTAAGCAAAGTTTTAAAAGTATATGACCGAACAAGATAACATACTAGACAAAGTTACCAATGAAGATTACAAATTTGGTTTTGTAACCGACATTGAGACTGATTTCATTGAAAAAGGGCTAAGTGAGGATGTCGTCAGATTAATTTCGGCGAAGAAAGAAGAGCCCGAATGGCTACTTGAATTCAGGTTAAAAGCTTACCGTAAATGGTTAGAAATGACCCTTCCACAATGGGCGTACCTGAAAATGCCTACAATTAATTATCAGGACATAATTTTCTACGCCGCCCCAAAACAAAAAAAGCAACTTAATAGCCTCGACGAAGTTGATCCTGAATTGATTGACACATTTAACAAACTGGGCATTCCGTTAGAAGAACAAAAACACCTGTCGGGAGTAGCTGTAGATGCAGTAATGGATAGCATTTCGGTAAAAACAACTTTCCGTGAAACGCTTGCCGAACGTGGAATCATCTTCTGTTCGTTTAGTGAAGCTGTTCGCGAATATCCCGATTTGGTGAAAAAATACATGGGCAGTGTAGTCCCTTATACCGACAACTATTTTGCGGCTCTCAACTCTGCAGTTTTCAGCGACGGGTCGTTCTGTTACATTCCTAAAGGCGTTCGTTGCCCAATGGAACTTTCGACCTATTTCAGAATAAACGCTGCCAATACCGGCCAGTTTGAACGCACGCTTATTGTTGCTGACGACGACAGCTATGTTTCTTATCTTGAAGGATGTACTGCACCAATGCGCGACGAAAACCAGCTCCACGCAGCTATTGTTGAAATTGTTGCAATGGAACGTGCCGAAGTAAAATATTCAACCGTACAAAATTGGTACCCGGGCGATAAAAACGGCAAAGGTGGTATTTACAACTTCGTAACTAAGAGGGGCGTTTGCAAAGGCGACTTCTCAAAAATATCGTGGACACAGGTTGAAACTGGCTCTGCAATTACTTGGAAATATCCAAGTTGCATACTCCTTGGCGACCACACGAGTGCTGAGTTTTATTCCGTTGCACTGACAAACAATCACCAGCAGGCCGACACCGGGACTAAAATGATACACATTGGAAAGAACACCAAAAGTACAATTGTATCGAAAGGGATTTCGGCTGGGGTTAGCAACAACTCATACCGAGGATTGGTAAAAGTTGCTAAACGCGCCGAAAACGCGCGTAACTTTTCGCAATGCGACTCGCTTTTAATGGGCGACAAATGTGGCGCGCACACATTCCCGTACATTGAATGTGCGAACAAAACCGCCATACTCGAACACGAAGCAACGACTTCGAAAATTAGTGAAGACCAAATATTTTATTGCAACCAGCGAGGTATTGGCACCGAAGATGCTATTGGCATGATTGTTAATGGTTATGCCCGCGAGGTTCT
>CAZRXT010000335.1:0-3054 GCA_964604035.1 uncultured Prolixibacteraceae bacterium
GCAACAGATCGCTCTTCGGAAGTCATCTCTGTTGAATCAATCCAATCGACATGATCATTAAGATTCTCTTTCAACTGATTGAAAAGGACATCGTAAAGATTGTCGGACAAAGGTTCAATAAGAGTGTCGTTAAAAGCCTCGTTGTTAAGGGAATTAAAGAATCTCTGTTTATTCCTGGCGATAAAAAAAAGCATCTGTTCTTCATCAGGATACAAAATCACATACTTTGCAACGTTGAATTTCGAACGC
The DNA here is from genome assembly GCA_964604035.1 of uncultured Prolixibacteraceae bacterium. Lineage (GTDB taxonomy): Bacteria > Bacteroidota > Bacteroidia > Bacteroidales > Prolixibacteraceae > CAYMTR01. Next base: position 250 of record CAZRXT010000335.1, read on the forward strand.
AGCGAATCGAAAACAACAACACTCTTCTCATTTTCGCCAGCTAGTATATTGCTGATTATAAGAGTTCGTCCTTTTGAAATAAGAACAGTGTTCGAATCGGTTTGACTAATGATTTCAGAAAACAGATCAGGTTTTTCGCCCGAGGCTGAAATCGTATCTGGTTGTGCACTAGAAACTAAAGCCGAAATAATTAAAACGGCGAAACAACAATAAAATTTCAAATAAGTAAGAGACTTCATATCGGTCTGGTTTTAAGCCACGCAAACAGATTTGATTACCTTATTTAAGTTCTTGGGCCAAATATTTTCCGGTAATTGATTTGTTGTTTGCAGCAACTTCTTCGGGAGTTCCTTCCGCAACAACCATGCCTCCGTTGCGCCCACCTTCGGGTCCAATATCAATAAGATGGTCGGAAACTTTAATTACATCCATGTTGTGCTCAATAACCACCACTGTATTGCCTTTATCGACCAAGCGATTCAACACCTCAAGCAACACTCTGATATCTTCGAAATGCAACCCCGTAGTAGGCTCGTCGAGAATATATAAGGTTTTTCCCGTATCGCGTTTCGACAATTCGGTAGCTAGTTTTACACGCTGAGCTTCGCCACCTGAAATAGTTGTCGACGACTGGCCAAGAGTAAGATATCCCAAACCAACTTCTTGAAGCGTTTTCAACTTCTGAAGTATTTTTGGCATATTTTCAAAGAACTCGACAGCTTGATTAATTGTCATATCGAGCACATCGCTAATTGAGTTGCCACGGTAACGCACCTCGAGGGTTTCGCGGTTGTAACGCTTGCCATTGCATTTATCGCAGTGGACATAAACATCGGGAAGGAAGTTCATTTCAATAAGTTTCATCCCTCCGCCCTGACACTCTTCGCAGCGCCCGCCTTTCACATTGAACGAAAACCGGCCAGGCTTATACCCTCTGATTTTTGCTTCGGGAAGCATTGTAAACAAGTCGCGGATATCGGAAAAAACTCCGGTGTAAGTAACCGGATTAGAGCGTGGTGTACGCCCAATAGGCGACTGATCGACCTGAACTACTTTATCGATATTCGAAAGTCCTTCAAGAGTTGTATATCCCAGCGGATCTTTAAGAGATCGATAAAAATGCTGGCTAAGAATTGGCTGCAAAGTTTCGTTAATCAACGTTGATTTTCCACTGCCCGAAACCCCGGTAACGCAAATAAGTTTGCCTAAAGGAAATTCGACATCGATATTTTTAAGGTTATTGCCAGTACAACCTTTTATTGTCAGCGATTTGCCATTGCCTTTTCGCCTAACAGCAGGCACTTCAATTTTCTTTTCGCCTTTGAGGTATTGAGCAGTGAGCGAGTCGCCTTTCATAACCTCGGACGGAATACCCGCACCCATAATTTTTCCGCCATGAAGACCTGCAAAAGGGCCAATATCAATAAGATAATCGGCACTAAGCATCATCTCTTTATCGTGTTCAACAACAATTATTGAGTTTCCCGAATCGCGTAGCTGTTCGAGAGAATGAATGAGCCTGACATTGTCGCGATGGTGTAGGCCAATACTTGGTTCGTCGAGAATATAAAGCACGTTAACCAACTGAGAACCAATTTGTGTTGCAAGCCTTATTCGTTGCGATTCACCACCCGAAAGAGTCCGAGCAGGGCGGTCGAGGGTAATGTATTCAAGCCCAACATCGAGCATAAAGCCAAGTCGGTCGCGAATTTCTTTAATCACTTCAACGGCAATTAACCGTTGACGATCCGACATTCTGCTCTCCAAATCAGAAAGCCATTCGCCAAGCTGAATCAAGTCTAACTGGGCAACATCGGAGATATTTTTTCCATCGATTTTAAACCAAAGCGATTCCTTTTTAAGCCTCATTCCCTCGCAAACAGGGCAAACAGTTTCTTTAACGTATTGGCTGGCCCATTTCTGAACCTTTTGAGAACTCGATTCTTCCTGCTGACTTTCGACATACTTGATAATTCCTTCATAAGTCATGAAGTAGTTGATATTTTCGCCCAGAGGCGTGTTTTTCAACTGAATGCGGTCGCTAGTTCCGTAAAGGATTTTATCCAACGCTTCGTCGGGGATTTCATCAATAGGTGTTTTAAGGTCGACACCATATTGCTCAGCAATGGCTTCGATTTGCCAAAAGATTACCGAATTGCGGTAAGGTCCAAGAGGCGCAATTGCCCCTTTATATATTGTTGATGATTTATCTGGAATAATCTTATCCATATCGAGTTGCGGGATAATACCAAGCCCGCTGCACTTTGGGCAAGCTCCCTGCGGCGAATTGAACGAGAAATTATGTGGCGCCGGTTCGTTGTAAGAAATTCCGGTGGTTGGGCACATTAAATGGCGGCTATAGTATTTCACCTGATCGGTATCTTTGTCGAGGATCATTACAATTCCCTGTCCATGGTGCATCCCCGACTGCACAGAATCCTTGAGCCGTTTGTCGGAAGCGTCGTCAACAACAAGTTTATCAATTACAATCTCGATGAAGTGATTCTTATAACGGTCGAGTTTCAAGCCATGAACCAGCTCTTTAATTTCGCCATCAACGCGAACATAAAGGAACCCTTTTTTGCGAATCTGCTCGAACAACTCGCGGTAATGACCTTTGCGGCCTTTCACCAGCGGAGCCAGAACCACAATTCGCTTTCCCGGGAAGTGTTCACGTATCAAATCGAGGATTTTTTGTTCGGAATATTTCACCATCTTTTCGCCGGTATTGTACGAGAAAGCCTCGCCTGCACGTGCAAAAAGCAGACGCAAAAAGTCGTATATCTCGGTAACAGTACCAACCGT
>CAZRXT010000336.1:0-3036 GCA_964604035.1 uncultured Prolixibacteraceae bacterium
AAAGTTGAAAGTGCACTAAATAAAGGAACAAAATTTATTATCAATTTTCCCATAAAAGAGATGAGCCATGGAAGCAAAAGTTAAAATTCTTCTTGCAGAGGATGACGAAAATTTAGGATTGCTCTTAAAAGAGTATTTAATTGCAAAAGGTTATGAAACTGACCTTTATCATGATGGAGAAACTGCCTATCACGGGTTCATGAGAAATCATTACAATGTATGTTTGCTTGATGTTATGATGCCAAAAAAAGATGGTTTCACACTTGCCAAAGATATTCGATTGATAAATGCCGAAATTCCGGTTGTTTTTCTCACTGCAAAAAACATGAAGGAAGACGTTCTTGAAGGGTTCAAGATTGGAGCCGACGACTACATGACAAAACCATTCAGCATGGAAGAGCTTATTTTCAGGATTGAAGCAATCTTGCGAAGGGTTTCAACAGAAGTGCAGGCAACGGATCAGAACATTTATAAAATTGGCATTTACAATTTTGATGTGAGAAAGCAAATTCTTTCACACGAAAATGAAGAGGTAAAACTTACCACTAAAGAATCTGACCTATTGCGTTTATTGGTTTCGAATGCCAATAAAATACTTGAACGCAACTATGCTCTGAAAGCAATTTGGATCGACGACAACTACTTTAATGCTCGCAGCATGGACGTTTATATAACTAAACTCCGTAAGCATTTAAAAGACGACCCTTCTGTTGAAATCATCAACGTACACGGCAAAGGGTACAAGCTTATCATGTAAGTATCTCAATTTAAACGATACAAAAATGGCTGTGCTTAAAAAAGACAGCCATTTTTTATTGTCAATTTTGAATCGTATCGTATTAATCTAATTTAAGAACAGCAAGGAATGCTTTCTGCGGAACTTCAACATTACCAACTTGTTTCATACGTTTTTTACCTGCTTTCTGTTTTTCGAGAAGCTTACGCTTACGAGAAATATCACCCCCGTAACATTTTGCTGTAACATCTTTACGAACAGCCTTAACAGTTTCGCGGGCAATAATTTTGGCTCCAACAGCAGCCTGAATTGCAACATCGAATTGCTGACGCGGAATGAGTTCCTTCAGTTTTTCACACATTCTACGCCCAAAACGTTCAGCATTATCTTGGTGAATAAGCGAAGAAAGTGCATCTACAGGTTCTCCATTCAGAAGAATATCGAGTTTTACAAGTCGCGAAGCACGATGATCCAACAAATGATAATCGAAAGAAGCATATCCTTTCGAAATACTTTTCAATTTATCGTAGAAATCAAAAACGATTTCAGCTAATGGAAGATCAAAAGCCAACTCAGCCCTATCAGAACTAATGTATTCCTGCTTAATTAACATGCCACGTTTGTCGAGACAGAGAGTCATAATTGGACCAATAAATTCGGTACGCGTAATAATCTGTGCCCGAATATATGGTTCTTCAATAGATTCGACAGTCATTACCGATGGCATACCCGATGGGTTATAAATAGTAAACTCCTCGCCTTTCTTTGTATGTACAGTGTATTCAACGTTGGGAACAGTAGTAATTACATTCATATCGAACTCACGATCAAGTCGTTCCTGAATTATCTCCATATGAAGTAATCCAAGGAAACCGCAACGAAAACCAAAGCCCAATGCAATAGACGATTCAGGTTCAAAAGTAAGCGAAGCATCATTGAGTTGAAGCTTTTCGATAGCTGCCCTAAGATCTTCGTATTCATCACTTTCAATAGGATAAACCCCAGCAAAAACCATTGGTTTAACTTCCTGAAAACCGTCAATTCGAGCAGTACAGCCACCTTTAACATGTGTAATTGTATCGCCAACCTTAATCTCTTTAGCAGTTTTTACGCTCGAAATTATATAACCAACATCGCCAGCCCGCATCACATCTCGAGGAGACATCCCCATTCTAAGCACGCCTATTTCATCGGCATTATACTCTTTTTCGGTTGCAAAGAACTTAACTCTGTCGCCTTTTTTAATAGTCCCGTTTACAATTTTGTAGTAAGCAATTACGCCGCGGAAAGCATTAAAAACAGAGTCGAAAATCAACGCCTGCAACGGAGCCTCTGGATCTCCTTTGGGAGCAGGAACCAATTCAACAATTTTCCGTAAAATCTCTTCAACACCTTCACCAGTTTTTCCACTGGCCCGAATAATATCAGTACGCTTACAACCAATAAGTTCGATAATCTGATCTTCAACAATCTCGGGCATTGCGTTTGGTAAATCCATTTTATTTAGGATCGGAATAATTTCAAGATCATTCTCAATAGCAAGATAAAGGTTTGAAATTGTCTGAGCCTGAATTCCTTGAGTTGAATCAATAATCAAAAGTGCTCCTTCGCAAGCTGCAATTGAACGAGAAACTTCGTACGAAAAGTCGACATGCCCCGGGGTATCAATCAGGTTTAGTACATACTTTTCACCGTTCAGCATATAATTCATCTGAATTGCATGACTTTTAATTGTGATACCTCTCTCCTTCTCAAGATCCATGTCGTCGAGAACTTGTTCGGTCATATCTCGGTCGCTGATCGTTCCTGTAGCTTGAAGCAGACGGTCGGCAAGAGTACTTTTGCCATGATCGATGTGTGCAATAATGCAAAAATTGCGGATATTATTCATCTATTAATTTTCTAAGACACTGATATTCGGTAATATTAAACTCTTTTGTAATGATCGCAAAGATAACTGATTTTTTGACTGTAGAAATAAGTGGTTGAGCTTTCAGATTCAATACATAAAATGTTAATATAGATCGAATTGACACCTTCAGAAAAATAAGTGCATTTTTTTGTATAATGAATAGAATGAAAAAGAGGAATTTTATATTTTCGCAGTCGAAATACTTCAGAAAAACAAATTTATAAAACACAGAAATCAAACAAGTTCCGAACAACACTTCACCAGACAAGGTCTTTTGTTCGAACTAAAGATGATTCATGATACTAAAAATACTATGGGAAGAGCATTTGAATACCGCAGGGCGGCAAAAGAAAAACGTTGGGATAAGATGTCACGAATTTTCCCAAAA
>CAZRXT010000337.1:0-3013 GCA_964604035.1 uncultured Prolixibacteraceae bacterium
GGGTACAGATACAACGATGCAGTTTCTTTTTTCGGCGGATTATCGTTTGGCGTTCTTGTTCACAAATACGAAGAGTTTAATGGCGATCCTAGTCCTTCAATATCAGACACTAATCTACACAATTGGGAGCTGGGCATGTTGGCCGGGATTAAAGTCAACTTCGACAAAATTGTAGAACGCAACTGGGCACAAAATTTTGTGTTCGATATGCGATTTCAATATTCGGCTCTCTCAACGTATGGGAAATTCAGCCCTTTCTTCTTGTATGCATACTCCGAAAGACAATTCAACAATTTGATGTCGATGGCGTTATATTACAGAATAGATTTATAATCAAACGTATAAACTTCGACCTTTAACTAATTTACACATAATGGAAAAAAAACAAAAAAGACCCTTTAAAACACATCAGGGCTTCAACAAGAAAGATTTAAAAAAACAGATACTTGAACTATTTTATCAAGATCCGGAGAAAATCCTCACATACAAACTAATTGCCTCCGTACTAAACATTAGTGATCAGTCAACAATACAACTCGTTAACGCAGTGTTAGAAGAGCTGACCGACGATGGATACCTACAACAAAAAGAGCGCGGCAAATTCTCGATGAAGGCAAAAACCGGCTACATTGTAGGCAAAGTCGACATGACTCAAAAAGGTTATGCCTTTGTGATTTCGGACGAAATTGAGGAAGATGTTTTTATTGCCGGTCCAAACCTCAACCGAGCGCTCAACGGCGACAAAGTGCGGGTTTACCTAAATGCGATTCGCAAGCGCAAACAACCTGAAGGCGAAGTTGTTGAAATTCTCGAAAGGGCAAAAACAAGCTTTGTGGGAATTATATCCCTATCGAAGAATTTTGCTTTTCTTGTTCCTACGGGAAATAAAAGCAATTTCGATATTTTCATTCCTTCCGATAAATTAAATGGGGCAAAACAAGGCCAGAAAGCGGTTGCGAAGATTACCGAATGGCCTCCCCATGCAAAAAACCCTTTTGGCGAAATAATTGACGTACTGGGAGAACCGGGCGACAACAACACCGAAATGCACGCCATTTTGGCCGAATTCGACCTGCCTTATAAATTCCCCGAAAATGTTGACCGCGAAGCTGAAAAAATTCCAGCTGAAATTTCAAAAGAGGAAATTTCTCGTCGCCGCGATTTCAGGAACACCACAACATTTACAATAGATCCGGGCGATGCCAAAGACTTCGACGATGCCCTTTCAATCAGAAAACTTGAAAATGGCAACTGGGAAGTTGGTGTACACATAGCAGATGTTAGCCATTACATTAAACCCGATTCAATTATCGATAACGAAGCTTTCGACCGCGCCACGTCGGTGTACTTAGTCGACCGAGTAGTGCCAATGCTACCCGAAAGGCTTTCGAACGGTGTATGTTCGCTTGGCCCAAAGGAAGATAAACTTTGTTTTGCCGTGGTTTTCGAAATCGACGATAACGCCAATCTTATCAATCACTGGATTGGCCGAACAATCATCAACTCCGACCGAAGGTTTGCTTACGAAGAAGCGCAGTTAATTATTGAAACAGGCGAGGGCGATCTCAAAGATGAAATACTTAAACTTAACGAACTTGCCAAGAAAATCAGGGCAAAACGTTTTACAACCGGAGCAATTGCCTTCGACCGCGAAGAGGTGAAATTCTACCTCGACGAAAATGGAAAACCTACCGGGGTTTATTTTAAAATTGCCAAAGAATCGAATCAGCTTATTGAGGAGTTTATGCTCTTGGCAAACCGAACAGTTGCTGAATTTGTTGGCAAACCAAAAGATAAATCGAAGCCGCGAACCTTTGTTTACCGCATTCACGATAGGCCCGACCCCGAAAAACTTGAATCGTTCAGCAACTTCATCGGCAAATTTGGATACGGCATCAAAATTGATTCGCCAATGAATATATCGCGGTCGATAAATACTTTACTAACTGAGGTTAAAGGGAAACACGAAGAAAACGTAATTTCGACATTGGCAGTACGCGCAATGGCAAAAGCGGTCTATTCAACCCGCAACATTGGCCACTACGGTTTGTCGTTCGATTTCTATTCGCACTTCACCTCTCCAATTAGAAGGTACCCCGATTTAATGGTTCACCGCTTGCTTGAACGTTACCTCGACGGTGGCCGCTCGGTAGATGCTGATCAATACGAAGAAAAATGCCGCCACACATCGGCAATGGAGCAGCGTGCTGTTAATGCTGAACGCTCGTCGATTAAATACAAGCAAGTTGAGTTTATGCAGGATAAAGTTGGTCAGATTTTCGACGGAACGATCTCGGGAGTTACCGAATGGGGTATCTATGTTGAACTTAACGACAACAAATGCGAAGGCATGATCTCGATAAAAGACCTAAGCGGCGACTTCTATTTCTTCGATGAGAAGAATTACTGCATATCGGGGATGCACACCAACAAAACCTACCAACTTGGTGGCGATGTGAAAGTTGAAATAGCTCGTGCCAACCTCGAAAAGAAACAGCTCGATTTCAAACTGGTAGAATTTGACGAAAATGGGAATATTATTCCAACCGTAAAAAACGAATCGTCGGAATACTCATCGGGACGAGGCGAGAAAAACAGAGGAAGATCTTCCAAAGAGGGAAAATCGAGAGATAAGAAACCTAAAGAGAATGGTTTTAGGGGCAGACGACGAAAATGAGACAAATAATAACAAAGGGTTGCAACTATTTGCAACCCTTTGTTATTTCGAGTACACGGTGTAAACAATTCGCCAAGGCCTGCCTGGCTTTGTCGATGGAGTTGCCCCGGCGTTATGCCTGCCCAAACGAATAATAACGTCTTCGGTGCTGCCAATGTAATATCGGTCTTTGGAGTCGCTGTAAAGAATGTAAGTGAAGAAACTCATTGTGGTAGTTTTTTTTTGTATGTATCAAAAACAAAATCAGGAAACTACATTTCTATAATTTCCTGTTTTTCACTGTAGCGAGAGTCACGCTATGGCGTGACGACCTACCTTGTTGCTGAATCGATTCGC
>CAZRXT010000338.1:0-2996 GCA_964604035.1 uncultured Prolixibacteraceae bacterium
GTTACAATTGGACGATTAGCCCCATCGGGAAAAGCCAAAATCAACGGCATTACCCTCGAAGTACGAACCACCGGAACATTTGTCGACCCACACACAAAAATAAAAGTCCTAAAAGTCGAAGGAAACACAGTAATTATTGAACCTATAAACGAATAAACTATGATTCAGGTCACATCTCTTATGATTGTAATCGGAGCAATTATCCTTTTATTCATTCTGTTATACTTTATTCCAATTGGAATTTGGTTTTCAGCGTTGGTATCAGGAGTCCGAATCTCGTTATTGCAACTATTCCTGATGCGTTTCAGGAAAGTACCCCCGGGAACTATTGTTCGTGCAATGATTGAAGCACACAAAGCTGGGTTAAGTTTTGTAAAGCGCGACGAACTCGAAGCCCACTACCTTGCTGGTGGTCATGTCGAAAATGTAGTACACGCTTTAGTATCGGCCGATAAAGCCAACATCGAGCTGTCGTTTAAAATGGCAACAGCTATCGACCTTGCTGGTCGCGATGTATTAGAAGCCGTACGCATGTCGGTTAACCCAAAAGTAATTAACACTCCACCGGTATCGGCAGTAGCAAAAGATGGTATTCAGCTCATTTGTAAAGCCCGTGTTACGGTACGTGCAAGCATCAAACAATTGGTTGGTGGTGCCGGCGAAGAAACAGTTCTGGCCCGTGTTGGCGAAGGTATTGTATCGTCAATCGGTTCTTCCGTTTCGCACAAATCGGTTCTCGAAAACCCCGATTCAATTTCAAAAGTTGTTTTAGGAAAAGGCCTTGATGCCGGAACAGCATTCGAAATCCTTTCAATTGATATTGCAGATATCGACATCGGCAAGAACATTGGCGCTTACCTGCAAATGGACCAAGCCGAAGCCGATAAAAACATTGCACAGGCAAAAGCCGAAGAGAGAAGAGCAATGGCAGTAGCTATTGAGCAAGAAATGAAAGCCAAAGCTCAAGAAGCCCGAGCAAAAGTTATTGAAGCCGAAGCTCAGATTCCGCTCGCAATGGCCGAAGCTTTCCGCAATGGGAACCTTGGTATCATGGATTACATGAAAATCAAAAATATTGAATCGGACACAAATATGCGCGATTCGATTGCGGGCGATCAGCCCAAGAAAAAAGAGTAAGAATTTAGATTAATGCCCAACAATTGAAAAGGCTCTCGTTGCGAGAGCCTTTTCTTTTTGCCTCAACAATAAGGGCAATTTCTTGTTTTATTCCATGCAATTGAAAAAATGAAATTAAATTTGCCCGCTCAATCAGCTTTATAATACAGATAATGAAGAAACTTTATATAGAAACCTACGGCTGCCAAATGAACGTAGCCGACAGCGAAGTTGTTGCAGCAGTAATGGCTGAAAAAGGTTACTCAATTACAGACAATCAGCTCGAAGCCGATGCCATTTTTATCAATACATGTTCGGTGCGCGACAATGCCGAACAACGAATTTGGGGGCGACTCAACCTTTTCAATTCGTACAAGAAAAAAAGAAAAAACCTGTTGATTGGCATTATTGGATGTATGGCTGAAAGGCTTGCCGAGGAACTGCTCGAAAAAAAAGTTGTTGACCTGGTTGCCGGCCCCGATGCATACCGCGACCTGCCCTACCTTATCGACAAAGCAAAAGCAGGTGAAGGCGCCATTAATGTTGAACTTACAATTAACGAAACATACGACAACCTTGTGCCAATGCGCCTCGAAAACGACAGCATTGCTGGTTATGTGTCGATTACCAGAGGGTGCAATAACTTCTGCACTTACTGCATTGTTCCGTATACCCGCGGAAGGGAACGTAGCCGCGACCCGCAAGATATTCTTAACGAAGTTGCCGACCTCGCCGCTAAAGGATACAAGGAGGTAACCCTGTTGGGGCAAAATGTAAACTCGTTCAAATGGGAAGTTGAAGGTGAAAACAAACCGGTAAAATTCCCCGATCTTCTGAAAATGATTGCCGAAAGCCAGCCCGAAATGAGGGTTAGGTTCTCTACGTCGCACCCAAAAGACCTAACCGAACGGTTACTGAAAACAATTGCGGCCACGCCCAATATATGCAACCACATACACTTACCATTCCAATCGGGGAGCTCGAAAATACTAAACCTGATGAACCGCAAGTACGACCGCGAGTGGTATATGCGGCGCATTGAGGCCATAAAGGAAATTATACCCGATTGCGGATTAAGTACCGACATATTTTGTGGTTTCAGCTCCGAAACAGAAGAAGATTTTCAGGAAACCCTTTCGCTAATGGAGTGGGCAAAATTCGATTTGGCGTTCATGTTTAAATACTCCGAACGCCCTGGAACTTATGCCGCTAAACACTTACCCGACGATGTGCCGGAAGAGGTGAAATCGGAGCGGCTCGACCGAATGATCAACCTTCAGAGCCGCCTTTCGCTCGAAAGCAACAAACGCGATGTTGGTAAGGTGTTTGAAGTGCTGGTAGAAGGCACATCGAAGAAATCGAAAGAGGATTTGGTTGGCCGAACACCTCAGAATAAGCTGGTTGTATTCCCCGCTAAGGAATATAAAAAAGGCGACTTTGTACAGGTGAAGATTAACCGCTGCACACAAACCACACTAATTGGCGAAAGCATTTAACGAATTAATTTGATAGAATACAATGGCAAAACTGGTAGAAGAGTTCAACGCGTACCGTTCGAAAATGAACGAGAAAATATTGGCATCGGACAATAAAGTGATGAAGCGCATTTACAGTGTCGACACTCTTGCCTACCAAGAAGGGGCATTGAGCACAAAAACCAAAGAGATGCTGGGACTTGCAACATCAATGGTGCTGCGCTGCGACGATTGTATTAAATATCACCTCGAAAAGTGCCACGAACAGGGCGTAACCTCCGACGAAATTTTTGAGATTTTTGGTGTTGCAAACCTTGTTGGAGGAACTATTGTAATTCCACACACCCGCCGCGCTGTTGAATATTGGGAAGAGCTAACAAACACCGAAGAGGCTTAATTATTAAA
>CAZRXT010000339.1:0-2960 GCA_964604035.1 uncultured Prolixibacteraceae bacterium
AATAAGCCGGGCGAAGCATTGTCTTTTATTGTTCCAAATTTGGTTAGAATAGCGTCAATCCCTTTTATCACTAAAACAAACGCAGAGATATCGCCGGCAAGCGACTTTAACTTAGGAAACGCTTCGGCTGCTGATGAATTGAAGAAGTTGATGATTCCCCTAAGGGTTTCAAGCGAACGTTTTAGGTCAAAGAGTTCGCTAACTTCAAGAAACGTTCCTTCAATCCTGATTTTCTGCAAAGCAGGCCGAAGATCGTAGAAATGGCTTGTAGGGAAATTATCGTGTTCACGAATAATCCGCAGAAATTCAAGTACCAGTCCGGTCTGAAAATCAATCTCATTATAATTATTAAGGAACTTTAGCTCAACAACTTTCTCTTTCCCTAACTGGCTTAAACAATTAGACGACAAAATTTGCCGTATCCTGTCGAAAGCTATTTTCTGTTCAAAATTTTCTGGATAAATAGAATGCATTACAAATACTTTCCTGCAAATTAAGTCACATTTAACTTAGCCAACAAGCTTGCATTGCCAAGATTTTCGATTACGGTTTTCACATCATCAGTAATAAATGGCTTTGGCAGGAATCCATCCATGCCAATAGATAAGCATTGCTGAATTTCTTCGTACATATTATTAGCAGTCATGGCAATAATTGGAATCCTCTCTCCCGAACCCTTTTCGCTTTCAATTTTCCTGATTGCTTGGGTTGCTTCATAACCGTCCATTACAGGCATCTTCACGTCCATCAAAATAATATCGTAATTACCTGATTTATATTCTTCAACAGCTTCATTTCCATTCATAACGAATTTCATTTCAGAAGCAAGCGGAGATACAATATAACGAGCAACTTGAATATTAATTGAGTTGTCTTCGGCTACCAATATCTTTAGACCCATAAAAGTAAACTAGTTTTAAATTGTACTTGAGTCGTCAAAAGTAATCTTATCGAAGCACAAATCGAAGAAAAAAGTTGAACCTTTACCTTTTTCGCTCACAACACTAAGTTTGCCGTCCATCATCTCGACCAATCGGCTGCTAATTGCCAGTCCTAAGCCAGTTCCGCCATATTTTCTTGAAGTAGACGCATCGCCTTGAGTGAAAGAGTCGAATAAATAAGTGATCTGTTCTTCGCTAATTCCTATGCCAGTATCTTTAACTTTAAAGGCTACACATTGCATATTTTCGGAATGGCCAAGCAAGCTGGCTTCGAGAAGAACTTCGCCTTTTTGAGTGAATTTAATGGCATTGCTAACTAAGTTAATGAGGATTTGCTTAACCCTAAGAGGGTCGCCAATAACTTGTTCGGGAATATCGTTATCGATTTTCACATTGAAATGAATGTTTTTTTCGCGAGCGCCAAACAACATCATATCGTACACTTCGTGCACAATAGATTTGAGGTCGATAGTTATCTTTTCAAGTGAAAGTTTTCCGTTTTCAATTTTCGAGAAGTCAAGAATATCATTGATAATTTCCAAAAGGTTTCGACCTGAACGAATAATAAGGCTTACAATCCGGTCTTGTTCGCTGTCGAGATCTGTCATTCGCAGAACCTCTGCCATACCAATAACTCCATTCATAGGAGTGCGTATTTCGTGCGACATATTCGACAAAAAGTTGCTTTTTGCCTCGCTGGCACTTTCGGCCTTTTCCTTTGCCTGCTCAAGGTTTTGAGTCACAAGAACCTGATCTGTAATATCGTGCGAAACACCTAAAATACCCGACAAAAATCCATCTTCGTTTTTTATTGGCACTTTGGTTGTTGAAAACCATTTCAGTCCTTCGCCGGGAGGATAAACCTCTTCAATTTTATTTGTGATGGGTGTATTGCGTTCAATAATCCGAACTTCGTCTTTAAAGAAATTCAACGCGTTTTCTTCGGGATAGAAATCAAAATCGCTTTTACCAATAACATCTTCGGTAGAATTTGCACCAAGCAGGCGCAATTGAGCAAGGTTAACCCGTGTAAATTTTGAGTGAACATCTTTGAAGTAGATTGGTGAAGGAATGTGGTCGATCAATAGTTGAAGTAAGTCGCGTTCAGCTTTCAAACGATGTTCAACCCGAATCATTTTATCTATGTTACGTGTAATTCCGGCAGTACCAACTACAGCACCCGAATTATCGAAAATTGGCACTTTTGAAGAACTGAGCCAACGATAAACACCATCGTGAGTACCAACAAACTCAAGCTTATTGATTGGCTTTCCATCAAAAATAATTCGTTGTTCAACAGCAAAAGACTCCTTTGCAAACTCGATATTGAAAAAATCGAAATCTGTTTTACCAATGATTTCTTCGGCCGATTTAGCACCAACTAATTGCACCTGAGCCTTATTAACACGAACAAACTTGCAATCTTTATCTTTAAAATAAATGGTATCAGTTATATAATCCATCAAGACCTGAAGCAAGTTCTGGTCAGAAAATACTGTTTCGTGGCCAGAGAATACTGCTCGAACATTAAGCCTTTTCGAAAGATTTACAATGTTATAAACAGGTAGAAACGACAAATCGTACGACAGAAATTGATCGGAAATTTGCTCATCTTTATTATCTAAAAATTCAGATTCACTATTATAAACATAAACAAGTAAATTTGAATTTCTTAAACAACTTAACTGATGATCAAACGACTGCTTGATTTTGGCGTTGAAAAGCAATATCGAACCCGGGTAAAGATTCGATTCGTTGGCAAAAAACTTATTAGCCGACAAATACTTTACACTGACTTCTTTGTCAATTTCAAAACAAGTAGACTTAAGTTTTTTTAAAAAACTGTCATCGCTAAACAACTGGATAAAACGAACCATTTTATATTCAAAAAGTAATTAGAAACTCAATAACAATAAACTATTCGATCAATACTATTTTGGCACTTTTTCGTTAGGGAACCTTACTCGCCATTCATTCCAGAAGAGTTTAATCTCCGATTTCATCTCTTTCCGAAGAAAC
>CAZRXT010000340.1:0-2935 GCA_964604035.1 uncultured Prolixibacteraceae bacterium
TTTTTTATATGCTAAAATATAAATCTTAAGATTTCTTATTTTTTAGTATATTTTTCAATAACTACTTTGAGTTCGTTATTGATGTTAGAAGCTTGTTCTTTTACAGCTTTAGCTTTGTCTAAAGTTGCAATGAAGCTTTCAGTTCCAACAGCAGCTTGTACTTCAGCAGCAGAAGTTTCGATAGTTGCAATTTCTGCTTTGATAGCCATCAATACAGTTGAACCACCTTTACCTTTTGGAGCTTGAGTAATCAAAGTTTTGTTTTCTTCTACAATTGTAGTAATGTCAGTTAAAGTCTGTTGGATTTCAGCTTTCAACTCATTAATTCTAGCTTCAGTTTTAGCTTTAACATCTTCGCTGATAGCTACAACGTTGATCAACTGAGCTTTTTCATTTTTGTAGCTTTTGAACAATTTTGATTTTTTTGCTTCGATTGAAGTTACTGCAACGTTCATTGAATCTTGAAGAGCTGCGAAAGCTTCTGGAACATAAACATCTGCTTGAGCTGTTTTTGCTGCTTCGATAGCTACATTTGCATTGTCAATTTCTGCCTGTGGTACTTTTGCACAACCTGAGAAAACGAATAAAGCAATAGCAAGTGCTGAAAGGCTTAATAAGAATTTGTTTTTCATTTTAATTAAAATTTATGTTTAATAATTTGTTATTTACTTCTGAACACCAGAAGAAGATTCTTGTTTTTCAAAATTTCAATATTCTTGTTATTAAGACGGCTTTGATTTTCAAAGTAACAGCAAAGAGTGAATTTTTTTTTTAGTATGTTCGTATTGTTGTTTTTTTTCATTCAAAACCGGGTGCAAGGTACTGAAAAATAAACGAATAATTGGAAATTTTTTTCTCACTTTTTTTATTTTTTTTTCAAATAGACAGTCTGATAGGGCATTTTAAATTTAGAAAATGAAGAAGAAACAGATAAAATTGATGTCGGATGAAGAAATAATTTCCACAATTAATTCTGAAAATTCATCTATTCATTTCGAAGTACTATATAAAAGATACCACCGCAAGGTCTTAGATAAGTGTTACAGTTTGGTGAAAAATCGGCAATTGGCTGAAGAATTGGCTGAAGATATTTTTTCTAAAACTTTCGAAAAGCTTCATACTTTTAAAAGTAAATCTTCTTTTTCTTCATGGTTATATTCGCTCTCATATAATCATTGTATTGACTATTTGCGCAATAAAAATAAACTTCACTATCCCGAGTGGAACAGAGAGCATGAGATCCCTGAAATTATTGATGAGACTGATGAGAATCTCAATGCTATTGATTACGACAACATGATGGCTATTTTTGAATTAATACATCCCGAGGAAAAAGCTCTTCTTTTAATGAAATATCAGGACAATCTTTCGATGAAGGATATTGGTGAATCTTTACGAATAAGTGAGGATGCTACTAAAATGCGGCTGAAAAGGGCAAGAGCAAGGGTTATATATCTTTATAAAGAAAAATTTTGGGATAAATAGTTCTCTTTTCTGTTACATCTACCTTTTTTTTCGTCTCAACAATAACTTTAATAATTTTTCAATGTCAATTTTTTTCATTTGAAATGTTAAAGTCATTATTAGGTTTTTCCCGACCTAACTAAAAAGATAAAATCAAATGATGAATTTTTTTTCAAAATTTTTTGGAGGGGCTTTGTTCTTACCTCCCGATGCGGTGAAGAATGCACTTGCAGAAAAATTTCCTGATGTCATTAATATCGAATGGAATAAGTCGGGAGATGTTTATGAGGCAATTTTCTATAAAGATAGTATTGAGCACATCGCTAATTTCGACAAGAAAGGTGTACTTTCTGTATATAAAATGTTTTTGCCCGAAGGTTTTTTGCCCGAAAACATAAAATCTAAAGTTGCAGGTAAAGGCGAATTGATGAATGCTGTCATGATAAATAGCGGTAATTCAATTACTTATGAAATTATTTATCGCGATAAGGATCTGGTTCGATCTGTTATGTTGCTTAATGAGAAAGGCATAATTTTAGAAGAGAAATTATTGTAAAAGAGTAATATGTTTGGTCAAAAAAAGAGATTCACAAGAATCTCTTTTTTTTTGCATCAATTTCTTTTAAAACAAGTCAATTACAATGCTTTCTTTGAATGCTTAAGATGAGATCGTTGATTTAATTCGGTTCATTCTTCTTTTTATGAATTAGGTTGAACAGAGTGCTGATTTTATGTAACTATTTTATTATCTTTCAAGCGATTTAGTGTTTTTTCATTTTGAGTTTATCGCTAAATCGTTCCATGAGTCTATAATTTCGATTTGAAACAAAATGGATTATAAATATTAGGATTTTGACTGAACTGTTTGTTTGAATAATTTGGTTATTAAATATATTGAAATCATGCATAAACGAATATTAGTACTTATTGTCTTGGTTTTCTCTTTTTTGGCACTGAAGGCTCAAGATACTATTCGAGGTTTTATATATACTGAAGATGGCTTAGTGAAGTGGCAACACGAATTCACTACAACCGATAGTATAGAAAAATTGTATAACTACTTAATTGAGAACCGGAAAGTTACCGAGTGTAATGTAATAGAAAAACGCCTTTCGGGTGTTCTCCCTCAACTTCCTGCCAATTATAAATTAGCTGGATATAACAAAGTTACGACACCAAACTATTTGTTAGCTTATGATTTTACAGCGAATGTGTTGGTTCAATTTAAACCTGGGAAGTATCGCGTTACACTTAGTTGCATTCGTTTAATAAACAATGGGACTAATTACAGTTTCACTAACCCTTTTGATGCCCTTGAGGAATTTGCAACGAACCGTAATGGTTTTACCTCTGCGTTTAAAAAATCGGGCTCAGCAATTTTAGAAGCAACTTTTATGCACTGTTTTTCGGTTAAGGCTATTGTATCTGAAGAGTGGTGATTTTCTTTGAAAGCGAATAAAAGCTCTACAAT
>CAZRXT010000341.1:0-2925 GCA_964604035.1 uncultured Prolixibacteraceae bacterium
TTTTTTCCCGAAATATAAAACTTTATACCATCTCCCCAACTTTTCCGCTTGATCCGAAGTCAGTTACTAGTTTGGTGTTGCGATTTACAGTCGCCGACAATTATTTAGAGAAACCTAAACCTGCTGGAGTTTTGTATGGATTGTTGGCTGTAAGGTGCTTTGGGCAGTTTCATTTTTAATTTTAAAATAATAATTATAGTTTTATCCCAGTATTAATCAATATGATCAAACCATTATGAAGAAACTTTTAAAACCTAAGAAACTCTATTCTGCTGGTATCTATATATTTATTGAAAGCTGGTTCGTCGGGGAAGCGTCTTAAGAAGAACGATGGCATAAAACAAATAAAATCAGCCGAAGGTATGTTTATCAATTTTTGAAACAAATCGCTGTCAATAACAAATTTGAAAGGGTCTAAATACAATATTTTAGCCGCCTTTTTTCTTTTCAACATCGCAGGGTATATTTTCGGAAAATACGTTTCAAAATCCTCTGCTCTTATTATCAAATTTTCATCTTCAGAAAAAGCACATTCTCCATAGCAATTGGTTTTGCAAGAATTAAAGAAGTGTAAAACATTTGATTTTAATACGTCAGATACTTCTTTGTCGTTAAGTATGATGTAGACCTTTTTTTTACTTTTCCGAATATCATCGCAATAGGGCTTAATTTCGTTAAGTATATTAAATGCAGTACCATATTCGCCTTTGTCATTCTGACCTTGCCCAGCAAAGAAATCATAAATGAAAATCTCGTCAAAAACATGACTATGCAGAAAAACAGGAAAGCTTTCCTTGAAATACTCTTTGAATACTTCGAGCTTCGATTGAGTCCCTTTGTCGAATTTTGAGTTATGAAAATCTTTCTTTGCCATTGTTACAATTCTCCGTTAAACGCTTTTTGCAATACGCTCTTTTTCAATTCCTCCAAATTTAGTAAAATGTTCTATTACACAAACTCGATATTTACCAATCCCTTCTTGCTGGAATAGTCACCTATTCCCCAAATTTGCAAAACAGCTAATTCAACAGCCGTGTTTTCACACCTTTTTCTTCCCTATAAAAAACAAAAAGGCCACCTTACGGCAGCCTTTTACTTATCTCGTTACAAGGTGTTTCTACTTCAGCTTCGCAAACAACGCTTTTGTGCTTACGGCATCGCCAATAATTCCACGCAGTTTCGAAATCTCAACACGGTCTTGAGCCATTGTGTCGCGGTAGCGAATGGTCACGGTGTTGTCTTCCAATGTCTGATGGTCAACAGTTACACAGAATGGCGTGCCAATAGCATCCATGCGGCGGTAACGTTTACCAATCGAATCTTTTTCGTCGTACATGCAGTTAAAGTCAAACTTCAGGTCGTCGATTATTTCGCGAGCTTTTTCAGGCAGTCCATCTTTCTTCACAAGCGGCATCACGGCCAATTTCACAGGGGCAAGCTGGGCTGGAATGCGCAACACTACGCGGATATCTTTTTGTCCGTTGGCATCGGCAACTTCCTCTTCGTGGTACGAAGCCGAAAGAACCTGCAGGAACATGCGGTCGACTCCAATCGAAGTTTCAACCACAAAAGGCACGTACGATTCGTTCTTTTCGGTGTCGAAATATTGGATTTTCTTGCCCGAATATTGTTGGTGCTGGCTCAGGTCAAAATCGGTACGAGAGTGGATACCTTCTACCTCCTTGAACCCGAATGGAAATTTATATTCCACATCAACAGCTGCGTTGGCATAGTGAGCCAGTTTTTCGTGTACGTGGAAACGGTAATTTTCAGCACCAAAACCAAGCGATTGGTGCCAGCTCATACGTGTTGTTTTCCATTTTTCGAACCAGTCGAGTTCAGTACCCGGTTTCACAAAGAACTGCATCTCCATTTGCTCGAATTCCCTCATGCGGAAGATGAACTGACGGGCTACAATTTCGTTACGGAAAGCCTTACCAATTTGGGCAATACCAAAAGGCAGTTTCATGCGGCCGGTTTTTTGCACGTTAAGGTAGTTCACAAAAATACCCTGGGCCGTTTCGGGGCGGAGGAAAATTTTCTGAGCACCATCGGCCGTAGATCCCATTTCGGTCGAGAACATCAGGTTAAACTGGCGCACTTCGGTCCAGTTACGCGTTCCCGAAATAGGGCAAGCAATCTCTTCGTCAACAATAATTTGACGCAACTCCTCAAGGTTTCCATCGTTCAATGCCTGAGCAAAGCGGTTATGCAGCGCATCCCATTTTGCCTGATATTCAACAACTCGTCCGTTAGTAGCGCGGAACTGAGCTTCGTCGAAACTCTCGCCAAACCTTTTGGCAGCTTTTTCAACCTCCTTGTTTATCTTTTCTTCAATCTTAGCCAGTTGTTCTTCAATCAGAACATCGGCACGATATCTTTTTTTCGAATCCTTGTTATCAATCAACGGGTCGTTAAACGCATCTACGTGGCCCGAAGCCTTCCAAATGGTTGGGTGCATAAAAATTGCGGAATCGAGGCCCACAATGTTTTCATTAAGCATCACCATCGAATCCCACCAATATTTCTTGATGTTGTTTTTCAACTCAACGCCGTTCTGACCGTAATCGTACACAGCGCCCAGCCCGTCGTAAATTTCACTGCTTTGAAACACAAACCCATACTCTTTGCAATGGGCAACCAGTTTCTTAAAAATATCTTCAGCCATAATGCTCGTCTATGATTTTGAAATTGAGGCGTAAAAATAGGATTTATAATGGAAAATGGAGAACGTATAATGGAAAAATAAAGTGCTGAGTCCCATTATTAACGATTTCAGTTGGCGGCCATTCGGGCTGTACGCTAAAGTTGCCTTGTCCGGGTCAGGCATTCACACGTTGCGATCCGGGGCTTCCTTTGGTCGCCCGTCCGCGCCGGTTCATGCACTGTCCGGCCATCGGCAAGCTACCGCTCCCATCCCTGGCC
>CAZRXT010000342.1:0-2922 GCA_964604035.1 uncultured Prolixibacteraceae bacterium
ATACAAAAAGAATATATGGGCGGAAGTTTCTATTTGGGTGGCGGAAAAACAGGAATGGCAAGAAGGATGAGCTGGGAAGAACCCAGTCTAACACTCACTTGTAGTCCTGCTCAGAAGCAAACAGAACGTTGCCATCCAGAAGAGACAAGACCTTTCACGGTTAGAGAATACGCGCGGATACAAACATTCCCTGACGAATGGAAATTTGCCGGATCAATTTCAAGTCAATACAAGCAGATAGGAAACGCGGTACCGATCAACTTTGCAAAAGAGGTTGGACTATCAATTGTTAAATTTCTAAATAAGAAGGATCAATTATAATTTAACTTTTAATTCAATTTCTGAAGTAAGGTTCAATATCGACTCTTCTAAACGGCCTCGACCATCAATTTCAAACGCAACTTCACCAAATGCATTAATTAGATTAGAGTAAAAATATTCGTTCCCGGTGAGCCTATACCAAAAGTCTTTGCCAACTATTACAGGGTATTCTTTGTTTATCCTTTGATAATGGGAACTTAACTCCACAAATTCTCCGTATAATACCCCAACAATTAAATCCGTTGTGCTAATCTGCAGATTGTTTGTTCTTGCGATACCTTTAATTGATTGAAAATGATTAAAAATTGTTTCAACATCATCATGATTGATGGTATTGGGTCCAGATTTTAATTGACAATATTTTTTCCTCTTATCTAACGCATCAATAAATTCTATATCAATTCCCGGTGTAGTCGACCCAAACCCTTCAAAGACATTAGATATCAATTTTTGAACCTTCATGCCAAATGAAGTATTTATTGACGAACCTAAAATTCTTGGAAGTATTAAAGCTTCTGCTATACTTCGGGGACTATCGTCTCCCTTTAGAAAATTAGCAAGATATTTAATTAGAAAAGGGTTGATGTTATAGTTTGAAAGTTTAGATGCGTCTTTGCATGATTTATCTAAATGCGACTTTACAATTTCTTCTTTAAAAAAAGACTTTGCTTTTAGAAGAATCAATTCTTGTTCTTTCTGGTTCATTGTACGTTTGATTAAAAACGCTTAAAAATATGTAAATATTTGTTGAATACAAAAAATTGTGACTCATAGTCCGTTGACACGCATCTTTCTCTTCCCTTCTTTTGCTGTAAAAAAAAGTGGAAGAATCTAGTCATAAAAAGAGCATAACATTTAAACCTGAAGATCAAAACACAATTATTTCACCAACTTTAGGCTTTAGCATCAAGTCACAACTTGACAGGCCTTCTACATTGGTAAACGCAAGCAAAGCAACCAATTTCATTTATAAGATTGAACCAGCCACATTATCAGAGTTCCAAATTGACCTCATTAATAAAATTGATGGTAAGAGTAAAATAAAAGATAGGATCGAAAAGATTAAGGAATTTTCGGAAACCCTTTGCTTTTCAAAAACAGAAAGTTCTATTTTTGGCAATAACCTGATATTGATAGATAGTGCTTTACCGATAATACTTTCTGAAATAGTTTATTTATTCTTTACGTCAGGTTTTACCAGAACAGTCGATTTAATTAATGAAATTGCCCGTAAAAACCCACTTGGGTACAATCTTGAAACAAACCATCCTTATTATTCATACAAAATCAAACATTTTCTGACTGACGTTGCTTTAGGTATGATGCCTTCAAAAGTTTGGACGGGTCAATTGGATGCAACAGGCGGTTATTTAGTTGTTAAAGAAGACGGTGAAGTATTGTGCTATCATATTTACAATAGAAATGAATTTGAAGACTATTTAATAAATAATACCAAACTTGAAACCGCAAGTAGTACAAGACATGAATTTGGAACGATTTACAAAGTGGATAATCAATTGTATTTCAAATTGAATCTTCAAATTAGATTTATTAAATAAACGAGCAGTTCCGATTTTTCGGTCAGGTCAGACACATAAAACTCATTTGATCATTGAAATCATTGAAATCCGTTTCACCATCGCCTAACAAAAAAACAGCCCTGTTTTTTCAAACAAGGCTGCTGCATTAATCCCTAAAAAAACTAAAACACTTAAAAAAATTATGACATTTCCATTAACCTTCGTTAGTTGCTTGGTGTGTCGGGGGTAGTGTCGGGGGTGTCGGTATTCTTGCCCCTCGATTCGATAACCGTGCGAGCCGCAAAATATTCATTGCAGAATGCTGCTTGTTCCGACTGTTGTGCCTCAACCAGCTTGTCGAGTTTCTTTGTAAACTGGGTCCTGAGTTGTGAAATGGCTGCTGCAATGTTACTGGTTGCTTGCGAACGCTCTATAACTTTAGCGCGAGGCTGCGCAAGCAATGTCTTTAGCTGGTCGCTGTACTCTTTGTAGGCAACCACGTCGGCTTGCACAATCTGATATTCGTTCAAAGCTGTTGCATCTTGGGCAGCTAACAGGTTGTAAAACCCTCGGCAATGATCGTCGAGCGTTACTAAAGTCATAATGTTGAGCTTTGATTTCGGCACTTCCGATTTCTCTCTCAAATCGGCCAAATTCTTATCCAAAGCATACACATAGGCAAGGTTGCCCAACTTGATGGTGAGCGAAATTAATGCTTCAGCAATTCGGCCGCGGTCGTCGTAAGCCTTGCGCGTGTAGCTCTCTTGTTCTTGCTTTAACCCTTCGAAAGTAGCCATCAGGCTTAAGAATTTTTCGAACTCTCGTTTGAGGATTGGCATCGCCTCAATTTGTGTTTTGTACTTTTCGTACACTAGTTGAACTGCCAAACACATTTGATAAAAACTAATTTGCTTTTTATTCATGTTCTTAATTTTAAGTTTAACGAATTGATTAGTTGCTTAAAAATAAGATGTATTTTATTGTTAGCAAAGAAAACAATGACAAATTAGTTCGCATTTTGACCAACACACGAAATGTGTTGACATAATTACATTTTGCATTGACCAAAATAATAATCGGC
>CAZRXT010000343.1:0-2917 GCA_964604035.1 uncultured Prolixibacteraceae bacterium
AAACAAGAAGCTTCCTGAACAGGCAAAGTCAATTCGTTTGCCGAAACCATTGTACTGTTTTGATATCCGGGAGTACCGCCCATTTTTCCAGAGTTCCAACTTAAATTTGAGAAGTTATCGAGCTTAGGGTTAACTAATTCCAAAGTTGTACCTGAGCCATTGGGTTCAGTTGGCCAAGGCGAAGTTGAACTATAAACAACCTGATCAATCTTCGCGCCTTTCATGTCGAACAAAGAAACAATATCGGCATCGCTACCCAAGCCAAAAGCAAACTCGCCAACTACATTTTTTACAGAGGGATACACGGCGCTAAATTTCGAAAGGTTGCCGCAAACAACAAGGTATTCGCCTGAATAAATGATTGTTCCTTGTGGAAAAGCAAACTTATTATCAGCGTTTGCATCTTGGAGTATCCAACCACTTAGATCAGCAGACTGACTGCCGGCATTGTAAATTTCAACCCAATCGCCAGCATCATGCACCTCGGACGATTTATAGTTGATTTCATTTATAACGATAGCCGATTCGCTTTCGGTTGCAACCTCGAATACGGCAGTAACCTTCATGTTTTTAGTGAGATTTACAGAGATCTCGGGCTCAGTTGAAGTTGAACCACCCTCCCACCGAACAAAACGGTAACCAAGTTTCGAAACAGCCTTCAACACAATAGGAACCTCGCCAAAGTAGTACCCTTTAAAAGGATAACTCTGGGGGAAAATAGTATTGACTTTAACACTCCCTGCAATGGTATCGGAAACGCCAAGCATAAGTTGTGACATTGCATTAAAACCAAAATATGTGCGAATGAAGTTCCTCATAATGGTACACCGACCAGTAGCAAAAGTCTTCATACGGCCAACTTCGTTCAGCCACTGATTATAATCCATTGTATTCCAACGGGAAAGATGATTCTCCATTTCGAGGGAAATTATATCTGCAATTGAATCAATTTTTCCGTTAAGATTTGCTGCCGAAAGATTTGTGTTCATGCAATCGGAAAAACGGTTTACAAATTGGTTTCTGAACGAATTATTTAGCAGTAATCGGCGAAGTAGAAGAGTTGACCAAGGTGGATTTGGCCAGCTCGGACCATCTGTTGCAGTTGCAAAAGCCATCGAGTTAACTGTTGAAGCATTGCCATACAAATTGAAGCCCTGATCGGTATCATAAATAATCCAGCGAAATTTATTAAACCCATCGGTGGTATTCCAAAACTTAATGTTATTGCCCGGCCAGTCGCCATTAAAAATAAAAATCTCGAGCATCTGATAATCAATGAAACAGCTTATATCCATCAACTTCGTAACATGACTATAGTTGTCGTCGTTTTTAATGTCTTTGGAAGAGATGAAATTTTTCAACGTATTGTAACTGTTCAAATAACTGGTTGCACCACCAAAAACCGAAGAACCATTATTTTCCAGAATAGCTAATATCTCTTCATTAATCCCATAGTTTTCAGAGAAATAGTGCTCGCTTGGTTTTTCGCGCAGGTTAAGAATTCCCCAGTAATCGCCATTCAAATAAACAACCGATGGCTGAAAAGCCAAACGGTCAATATCCAACTTGCTGGCAATTTCTGAAACTAAGCCATCTCGAAACATTGAGTACATCCAATCGTTACCCGAGTTGCGAAGAATAACCGATTCGAAAGAGCTATTCTCCCTATCGTGGAAAAATTTATACTTGAAAGAACCTTTACCATACTCCTTGCGGGCATAAAGAGCCATCGATTTCTGATCGTTAGCCCTCGACCAATTTCCCGAAACTTTAACCCCTGCGCCCTGATTAAACTGAGGTTTCCCTGTTTTATCAAAGAATTCAACAGTTACAGGTCTCTCCCAATCTTGCCAGTAGTTTGCACCAAAATGAGGATTGTCAACTTCGGCATTTGGGCCTTCTACTAAAATTCCCTCGTACCAATCAAAGAGATTATCGGGATTGGTAGAAATTGAAAAAACAGGCAACCCATTACTGCTATTGAATAAATAAGTTTTAGTTGTGACCGGATTTTTGCTCACACTATCGGTGAAAAATGCAGCCTTCACAACTCTATTCGATGGAATAAAAAGTGGTTCGGTGTAAATTGAACTTTCAACAGTTGGGAAAGAGCCATCGAGCGTATAGCGAATAACACCTGCGCTTGAAGATGCTGTGATTTCGAGGTAAAAAGGCGCATCGAAAAATCCACCATCAACAGAAAACCAAACACTGTCAATTTTCAATTCGGCACCAGGATTCTGATTTGAGTTTCCTGGTGTTGGTGCCGAAAAGTAAAACCAATCGGCACTCCCATCAACGTATCTTCCATAAGAGATGTTTGATTCTAAAGGAATTGCAGCCAATGAATCGACTAACTCATCGTTCGTATTAAAAAGATAAATGGCCTCTCCTTCATTTGAGATTTTAAAATCGGTGTGAAGGTATTTCTCTCCAACTGAAATAAAACTCGCAACTTGAGAAGAAGTGTAAGCAGTTGAACCAATTGTAAGGAAAGGAATGAGCGAGAAATCGGACGAAGTTGAAGAAATGTTGTAGCCTTGAATTGCCAAAACGTTTTTCCCTTGCTTGAGTAAAGCTGGCGAGAGGTCAACACGAAAAGAATCGGGCTTTCCTCCTTGGTAAAGTTGAGCTTCGTGATCGGAAGTAATCTCAACACTCGAAAAATTGTCATTATATGTAATGTTTGAACTTACAGCAACCAACTTTCCGTTGATAAAAGCAATAAACCCATCGTCGTAATCGACATGCAACAATAGTTCGGTTACAGCATCAACATCTTCAATTTCAAATTCTTTCCGAATA
Organism: uncultured Prolixibacteraceae bacterium; assembly: GCA_964604035.1. Classification (GTDB taxonomy): domain Bacteria; phylum Bacteroidota; class Bacteroidia; order Bacteroidales; family Prolixibacteraceae; genus CAYMTR01. The sequence continues at coordinate 2,806 of CAZRXT010000343.1, forward strand.
AAAATTGACGAAAGTGCTGCAATTGTTGTATTATCATCGGCATCGGCAAAACCAAAGCCGCTTTTGCCCGAACTCCACGAAGAGTCGTCGTAATCGGCATTGCGCCAAGTTG
>CAZRXT010000344.1:0-2910 GCA_964604035.1 uncultured Prolixibacteraceae bacterium
TGAAGAAATTCGCTGCTCATTTCTTTAAGGTTCCCAATAACTGCAAGTGTAGCTGCATTTGTAACAGGAACACCATTCTCGTCTTTTGGGCGAGTTGTGTGAAATTGAGTGCCTGGCCAAACAACATATCCAGTAGTGCCACCAATAAAAATCCGTGTACCAATGCCAATTGTTTTAAACTCTGGGTCGTTCAATAACGGACTTAGCTCTCCGGCAGTAGAATAAGTAGCATTCTTCATATTTGGCAACAAAGTGCCCATATACGTATATTTTGTTTTGCTAGTTGTATTTACCGCAACATTGTAGTTTTGATAAGCATTTCTAGGGTTAAACAAAATCATATCGTTAACGGTATCTTTGTTTATTTTTGTCCGAATATGCTTCCTCGGATAGCAATCAGTGCCTTTTCCCCAAGCTTCAAGAATTACATCTTTCCCTTCAATCAAATCCTGAATAATATGAGCTCCACCATATTCTGGCCGATCGGAATTTACAGAAGTAGCACCAATATATGTGTCAACCGCGGCTAATCCGCCATAAGCTGGTACTCCATTCAACCTAATCTTTTCCATCCTGATGGGAGGGTTGGAATGCCCAAAATTTATAAATGCGCCACTTGAACACATTGCACCAAAAGTTGCGGTTGTAACCACATCTACTTTTTCAGCAATTTCTTCGGGCGTCGACGTTTTGGCCATTTCGGCTACTTCTTCTGCCGTTAGAACAACAGCTTCGCCTCTTCGAATTTTATCATTAATTTCCTGATATGTTTTTATACTCGACATTTCAATTTTCTTTTGAGACTATATACAAGATTATCAACACAGAAAAACAACGTAAAGAACATTTACCTTGCTTCTGAAAAAAATATTTATTCACGCATTTGGGAATTCACTATACTCAGTCTGAATATGCTATATACACTTTTTACGCTCATAATTTTTTAGAGAACGTAAAAATAGTAGCTATTTAAATAAGATCAAAAGAATAATTCCAGATCGAAACGAAAACATATTATCTATTTGGAAATCATCGCAGTAAGATTGTTATTAAAAATAACAACCGGACTTCCATTTTTGTTATTGAATATCGACTCTGGGATTTCACCAGAGAATTGATTATCAGAAAGATTTAAATAATCTAAATTATCTAGCAACGAAATTTCGGAAGGTATAGTTCCAAAGAACTGATTTTTACTCAAATTAAGTCGGGTTAACTGTTTCATCCCACTAATACCGGTTGGTATTTTTCCGGAAAATTTATTATTCGAAAGATTTACCCATTTTATATTTTCCAAATTCCGCACACTGCAAGGTAATTCGCCCGACAAACTATTATTTGCAAGAGAGAGGAAAACCAGATTCTTTAATAAACAAAGAGAGTCGGGCAATTCGCCAGTTAACCTATTGTTACACAAAGACAATCCTTTGAGAGTAGAAATCTTAGTGAAAGAGATAGGTATTGAACCTTCAACCTGATTATTCGATAGAATAAACTCTTCAAGTTGAGAAAGGTTTCCAATGTTTTCAGGAATTGGGCCCGAGAATTGATTGTTAGCAAGATTCAATCGAAGCAAAGCTGTTAAATTGCAAATCTGATTAGGTAAACTACCCGCTAACTTATTATTGAAAAGGTAGAGTTCTTTCAAGTGTGTAAGGTTGCCTATCTCGGGAGGAATAGAACCAGATAAATTATTGGCACTCAGACTTAATTGAACAACGTGGCCGTTTACAACAGAAACACCAAACCATATAGAAGGAGTATTTGATTCAAGCCAATTGCGGTTTTGAATCCATAAATCGCCTTTTGTTTCAGAATATATTTTGAGTAATGCATCCAACTCTGATTGAGGAATTTCAACAACCTTTTCTTTGGAAAAGAAATTATCAGCTTTTAATGTAATCGTCAATGTTAATAACAAAACGAGAACAGAAAGAATTCTAAATTTCATCAGTCGAATATGAGTTAGTGGGTGTGCAAAAAACGTAACTTAAACAGTAATACCAGAAACAAATTTATTGATATGCAGATTACTAATAAGAACTAAAAACAACTTTTTGACCAATGGATGGTTTGAGTTGACGAACTTCCATTTTGGCATGTTAAAACTAAATTTTTACTTAAGTACAGAGCATTCAACTAATCACCATTCGCTTTAAAAACAAAGAATTATTAAATTTGCCAATCTTAAAAAAAATTAGATGGAACAAAATCTCTTAATTTACAATACTCTTAGTAAAAAGAAAGAAGTTTTTACGCCAATTCGCCCCGGAAAACTAGGGCTTTATGTTTGCGGTCCAACAGTTTACGGCCATGCTCACCTGGGTCATTCACGTCCAGCAATTACGTTCGATCTGGTTTTTCGTTACTTCCAGCACTTAGGATATACTGTCAGATATGTTAGAAATATTACCGACGTTGGCCATCTTGTGAACGATGCTGATGAAGGTGAAGACAAAATTGCAAAGAAAGCGAAGCTCGACCAGCTTGAACCAATGGAAGTTGTTCAGACATATACAAATAGTTATCGGCACAACATGGCTCAACTCAATGTTCTGCCACCTAGCATTGAACCTACTGCCTCGGGACATATAATTGAGCAAATTGAATTGGTAAAGCAGATTCTTGACAACGGTTATGCTTATGAGAGCAAAGGTTCTGTTTATTTTGATGTTGAGAAATATGCTAAAGATTTTGACTACGGAAAACTTTCGGGCCGGAAAGTGGAAGATCTCTTAACGAACACCCGCGATCTTGACGGTCAAGACGAAAAAAGATCGAGCCTCGATTTTGCATTGTGGAAAAAAGCTCAGCCTGAACACATTATGCATTGGCCATCGCCTTGGAGCGAAGGTTTCCCGGGCTGGCACGCCGAATGTACTGCCATGAGTAAAAAATACTTGGGCGAAC
>CAZRXT010000345.1:0-2909 GCA_964604035.1 uncultured Prolixibacteraceae bacterium
TACAATACTTTTCGTAGAAGCTATTTTGGGGAACTGGCGCAAACTCACCAGAAAATGCTTTTTCAAGTATTTCGCGGGCAAACGAATAGTGAGGGGTGTCACGAATTGGGCAAACACAAGGCGAAATCTTCTGAAAATCAATCCAGAAGCGTGTATAAATTTGATCTGAAGTGATATGTTTCTTCTCCCCGATAATCATTTTGCGGTTCTTATTTCAACGCCTGATGGCACTCTTTTAACTGTTCCATAATGTGAATCTTCTGTGGGCATTTCTTTTCACATTTTCCACATTCGATACAAGCGTCGGCACGAGTACCGGGAACCCATTCATTGGTTCCAATTTCGGCATATCCATTTTTCGAATATTCTTCGATGTTGTAAACCCTGAAGTAGTTCATCATTCTGAAAATGTGCGGAATATTAACTCCCTGAGGACAAGGCATGCAGTAACCACAACCTGTGCAATAAAGCTGCGAAAGCTTTTCGTTCTCGAGCATAATGCCATTTATTGCATCAACCTCGGCCAAAGTCAGGGGCTCGCGACGCGAAGAAATTTGAGCATTTTCTTCAACCATGCTTAAATCACCCATACCCGAAAGGGCACAATCGATGTTCGGATTTGCAAAAACAAACCGCAAAGCCAACTCGGCATTACTCTGCACCTGAATACCCAGCTTTTGGGTAAGCTCTTTTGGCAATCCCGAAACACGGCCTCCGCCAAGAGGCCCCATTACAATTACACCCAGCCCTTTTTGCTTAGCGTAAGCCATAGCTGCCTCGTTACTTCGATCGACAACACTATATTGGCACAACACAGATTCGAACAATCCAAGATCAATCAGTTTAATCATGTTCGCCGGTTCATCGTGAAACGAGAATGAAATATGCTTGATCAGTCCTTCCGACTTTGCCCTGTTTGCCTCCTCAAGCCATCCTGTTCTTTTATCGGTAGCTAAAAAGTTATCGTACCCAATACCGTGGAAGTGATAAAAGTCGATATAATCTATGTCGATTTTCTTTAATTGTTCTTCTAAAATGCGACGATAATCGCCAGGTTTCTTAACCAAATGACCCGGACTTTTAGATGAGATTGAAATTTGATTTCGAAACCCTTTAATAGCCTCGCCTAAAGCAATTTCACTAAGACCATTGTTATAAAAATAAGCCGTATCGAAATAATTTACACCCAAATCGAAAGCTCGCTTTATCATCTCCGAAACCTTCTCTTGGTCAACCACTTCTTTGTTGCCAGCTTTAACCATAGGGAAACGCATACAACCAAACCCTAACGATGAAATCTGAACATTTGTTTTTCCAAAATCCCTATAAATCATAACTTTATGGACTATTTAAAGGTTCTTAATTCTATTTCAATAATTCACAAAGATGAAAAATCATTTTGAATTTAATACAAATGCATATTCAACTTTAAAAAACATACACCTGATTATTGCGTTCTTCATTTTATTCACCAAAAAAATATCTTTACTTTCGCTGATAAGAAATCTTAAGATCAAATTAATAACAACCTTTAAAGATGCCAAGTTTCAAAAGTCAAGCTTTCAATTTCATCATCAGAAACAGACATTTACTTCGGGGAAAACTACATAAAGAGGTTTTCGAATCTGAAGATGCAATTCTTCCGTTCAGAGAAATGTGCGAAAAAGGCACAGTACGTCCTTCATCTTTACCCGCTGGAATTTCAGTCAGAGAAGAAGTAATTGAAGGCATTAACTCCGAATGGATTACGCCCAATAGTGCAGCCTCCGAAAAAATCATAATGTATGTACACGGTGGCGGCTATGTGTCAGGCTCGTGCAACGACCACCGCGCCTTTGTTGCTAAGTTTGTCGAGTATTGCGGATACACCTGTTTGGTTTATGAATACGGAATTGCACCTGAGAATCCCTATCCTGCTGCAATCGAAGATTCTGTAAAGGTTTATCGGTGGCTTTTGACAAATGGATACAAACCTGAAAACATACTTATTGCCGGCGAATCGGCCGGAGGTGGACTTTGCCTTGCCATTCTTCTGAAATTAAAGGAATTAAACATTAATCAACCAATTGCAGCCGTTGCCATTTCACCTTGGACCGACCTGACTTGCAGCAGCAAATCGTATAAATCGAAAAATAAAGTATCGGTTGCCCCGCTCAATTCGTGGTTTATTTTTGGCAAAGCATATTACGGCAATAATAACCCCGAGAATCCGTTTATATCACCGCTATTCGGAGATCTGACAGGCTTGCCGCCAATTTTTATAAATGCCGGTACCGATGATGAACTATATGACGATGGTAAAAGGTTTTATACGAAAGCAAAAAAGTCGGGAGTAGATGCAACATTTCGGTCGGGAGTTGGCATGATTCACTGTTACCCGTTTTTTGCGCCCTTTTTCAAAGAAGCCACCGAAGCAATGACCGAGATTAGCAAATTTGTTAAGAAACAATTGAGATAAACAGAGTAAATATGAAGCGTTCAATCTATTTAGCAATTTTCTTTTCTCTTTGGGGCGCCAATGTTGCGTTTGCACAGAGCTACGGAACGTCACTTGGAATAAGGCTTGGCAACAACGACAATTTCCGTATGGGAGGCATCACATTTCAACAGCAGCTTTTCAACAAAATAACTCTCGAAGGGATTGCACAAACCGATTTCAGCCACAACCATACCCTTCATGCTATGATTGAACACCATCAGAACATCGTTTCCAAACGGCTAAACTTTTATGTTGGAGCTGGACTTTCGGGCGGGATTGAAGAAAACACTTCGACTGAGAAATTGGATAATAAAACGGTTACCACAACTACCTACAACAACAAAACTTTTGGGGCCGACCTAATTGCCGGCCTGGAAGTTACGCTTCTAAAATACAATATTGCAATAGATTACAAGCCGAACTTCAACTT
>CAZRXT010000346.1:0-2905 GCA_964604035.1 uncultured Prolixibacteraceae bacterium
CAGGCATTACAAGGGTTTTATTATGATATAATTTTCATTTTTACCTTTCAGGATAAAAAAACATTCTTATTTTTGTAGTTCTTAGTGAATTAATGTAAAATATAATAATGTGACCATCATGAAAAAATTTAATTTAAATGTTGTCGTCTCCATGGTTATGGTAGCATTGCTACTAAGTGGTTGTGCTAGCATTAAGAAGATGAAGAAAAATGCTAATCTCATCAAATGGGACGTTACTCCAGAGGTTCTGGAAACTCATGCAGGCCAAGTACAAGTTGCCGTTGAAGGTCAAATTCCTGAAAAGTATTTTGCTAAAAAAGCAAATTTACTTATCACACCGGTAATGAAATACGAAGGTGGTGAAAAAGCTTATCCTGAAATTAAACTCCAAGGAGAAAAAGTTACAGCTAACAATTTAGCTATTGTTTACAAAAAAGGTGGTAACTTTTCAGTAAAAGGTTCAATTCCTTACGAAGCAGCGATGAAAATGTCGGAGTTGCAGATAAGAATTGTTGCTTCTCAAGGTGTTAAATCACTCGATTTTGAACCAGTCAAAATTGCTGATGGAGTTATTGCAACATCTGAATTAGTTTCAAAAGTTGGAGAACCGATCTTTGGTATTATTAGAGAAAAAAATACTACTGGCAAATACAATCCAGCAATTGATGCTTTCCAAAGAGTCGTTCCTGATGAATTGATGGCCGACATTCATTACTTGATAAACAAAGCTGATGTTAGCAAAAACGAAGCTGCATCGAAAGATATAGCTGATTTCAATGCTTATGCAAAAGATGCATTGAAGAACGATCGTAAAGAATTGAAAAGCTTAGAAATCTCGGCTTACGCTTCTCCTGATGGTTCTGAAGAAATCAACACTAAATTATCTCAGGAACGTGAAAAATCGGCTACTGATTTCTTTAACAAGAATTTAAAGACCGACAACCTTTCTACAACTGTAAAAACTAAATATACAGCTGAAGACTGGGATGGTTTCCAAAAGTTAATTTCTGAATCAAAAATTCAAGACAAAGAATTGATCTTACGTGTTCTTTCTATGTACAGCGATCCAGAAGTTCGCGAAAAAGAAATCCGTAACCTTTCAGAAGCTTTCACAAATGTTGCCGACCAAATTTTACCACAATTGCGTCGTGCAAAATTCATCGCCGATGTTAACTTAATTGGTAAAACTGATGCTGAATTATTGGCTGCTGCTGAAAACAAACCTGAATCGTTAAATCAAGCTGAACTCATTCAAGCTACAATCTTGACTGACGACAATGCTAAGAAACTTCAATTCAGCAAATCGTTCACAAAACAGTTCCCTGATGACTGGAGAGGTTACAACAACCTTGGTATGGCTCAGGTAAAAGCTGGCGACTTTGCTTCAGCTACTGCTAACTTTGAAAAAGCCGACAAATTGAATCAAGGCAACCCAATCATCCAGAACAACCTTGGTGTAGCTGCTTTATACAATGGCGAAACCAACAAAGCAAAAGAATATTTTGCTGCTGCTTCGGGCCTTGGAAAAGAAGTTGAACACAACATGGGTATTGTAAGCATTCTTCGTGCAGAATATGACAAAGCCGTTAAATATTTTGGCGATTCAACATCTCCAAATGCCGGTCTTGCTAAAATTTTAGCAGGCGACAATAATGGCGCTTTGAAAACATTAGAAGCTGGTGATGCAAGTTGCCCAATGAATCAATATTTGAAAGCTGTTGTTGGTGCTCGTTCAGGTAAAGAAGAGTTGTTAATCGAAAGCTTGACAAAATCTTGCCAGAAAGATGCTTCTTTCAAAGCTGCTGCAAAAACTGACTTGGAATTTGCTAAGTATTTCGAAAATCCTAAGTTCAAAGCAATCGTTGAGTAATATCAACCACAATTATAAAAAAAGGGATGTTCAAATGAACATCCCTTTTTTTTATATACTAAACCGAAGATTAATCTTCGTCTTCTTCAATAATCTCTTTTCTATTTCGCCCTTCAACTACAATGACAATTTCTCCCTTCACACCCTTCGAATTGAAATGGTCTAATACTTCAACCAAAGTTCCTTTTGCATTCTCTTCATAAACTTTTGATATTTCCCTGCTAACACACACTCGTCGTTCAGGACCAAAATGCTCGATAAACTGTTCTAGTGCTTTAATTAGGCGATAAGGCGACTCATAGAAAATCATTGTCCGGGTTTCATCCGAAAGTTCTTTCAAACGCTTCTGACGACCTTTTTTTTGTGGAAGAAACCCCTCAAAACAAAACTTATCGCAAGGTAATCCCGAATTTATTAAGGCAGGAACAAATGCTGTAGCTCCGGGCAAGGTTTCAACGTCAACACCCTTTTCGCAACAAGTACGTGCAAGCAAAAAGCCAGGATCAGAAATCCCCGGAGTTCCTGCATCTGATATCAATGCAATATTTTCGCCTCCAAGAATTCGGTCAGCAATGAATTCAGATGTTTTATGCTCATTAAATTTATGATGAGACTGGAGCTTGGTTGAGATCTCGAAGTGGCGCAACAACTTAGAAGAAGTGCGAGTATCTTCGGCCAAAATAACATCAACTTCTTTCAGAATACGGATTGCACGTAAAGTTATATCTTCAAGATTCCCAACAGGAGTTGGTACAATAAAAAGTTTTGCCATGATTGTTATTTTTCAAATCTACGCTTTACCAAATCCATAAACTTGAGGCTATTCTCGTTTTTGGTCCACTTAAAATTCTTTTCGAGGTACTCAATCGCTTCAAGGAAAGAAGACAGTTGATCGATTGTATCAACAGTTAAATCGAACTTACTCGAATCGTTCTCAAAAAGCTCGCGTGTATACAAAAAGCGATCGTTCAAACCAATAGCCGACCGAAGATTACTTATGGGCAATCCCTTAATTCGAGAAGAGATAGCAGTAGA
>CAZRXT010000347.1:0-2903 GCA_964604035.1 uncultured Prolixibacteraceae bacterium
AATTACATTTTGAATTCTCTTCATAGCTTCTATTTTTTTAAAGTTTTTATCTTTGGTGTAATAACGCAAAAACAATTCCGATAGTTTAATCGTGTCATAATGACAGCTATAGTTTAATATATTTTAACCCTACCGAGAAGTTTTGTTAATTATTTTGAAAAGCCATTTTTAAATATAAAATTATGAAGACACAATTTTATAAGTACCACGGAGCTGGTAATGATTTTGTAATAATCGATAACCGAGATGATAACTTTGACGGAAAAAATCATAACCTGATTGAAGCTATCTGTCATAGGCGATTTAGTGTTGGTGCTGACGGCCTTATGCTGCTCGAGAATGCCGAAGGGTACGATTTTAAAATGAAATACTTTAATTCCGACGGGTATGAAGCAAGTATGTGTGGGAATGGCGGCCGTTGCATTGTCGCATTTGCCAAGAAATTAGGCTTAATAACAGATTATGCCAAATTTATTGCATCCGACGGCCCCCACGAGGCATATATCACAGAAAATGGATTGGTTGATTTGCACATGACTGATGTTGAAAAAGTTGATGCAGTTGCCGATGGTTATTTTTTGAATACAGGAGTACCACATTTAGTTCATTTTGTTGATGATCTGAACTTGGTCGATGTAAATATTGAAGGTCGACAATTGAGGTGGGACGCGCGTTTTCAGCCCGATGGGACCAATGTGAACTTTGTTAAAGCAGAAGGCAATCAACTAACAGTTTATACCTATGAAAGGGGAGTGGAGGCTGAAACCCTGGCTTGTGGAACTGGAATCACCGCTTCGGCTTTGAGTGCTGCGGTAAAAGCTCAACTATTCCAAGGTGAGTATAGTATTGTTGCAAAAGGTGGTGAGTTGAGTGTGAAATTTAAAAAAGAAGGAGATAAATTTGTTGATATATGGCTTAAGGGGCCTGCAAAAATGGCTTATAAAGGAGAATTGGAATCGACTGAGCTATAGACCTTGTTCGTGTTTAGTCAATAAATCAAAATAAAAAAGGTGTCAGAAATGACACCTTTTTCTATTAAATGGTTTTGTTGTTTTATGATTTAATTCTCATTGGTCTTTTCTGCAATCTGATAATTATTTCTGTCAGCAGAATTGCGAGAAACCATATCTGCAATAAACCCTGACATAAATAGTTGTGTGCCAATTATCATTGATGTTAAAGCGATGTAAAAATAGGGGTTGTCGGTTACGCGAGCCATTTGAACTCCATGTTGAACGGCATAAAGCTTCGAAATTCCAACCCAAGTAGCAGCTAGTAGCCCAAGTAAAAACATCAGTGACCCAAGAACTCCGAAAAAGTGCATTGGCCGTTTACCAAACTTTGAAATAAACATGACGGAAATAAGGTCGAGAGGACCGCGAACAAAACGTTCGAGGCCGAATTTAGTAACGCCATATTTTCGCTCTTGGTGCTGCACAACTTTCTCACCAATTTTTTTGTATCCTGCCCATTTGGCCAGAACCGGGATGAAACGGTGCATGTCGCCATATACTTCAATGCTTTTTACAACCTTTCTTTTGTAAGCTTTCAGTCCGCAATTCATGTCGTGCAACTTAATTCCCGACATTTGGCGAACAGTCCAGTTGTAAAATTTACTTGGGATGTTCTTTGTTAGAACCGGATCATGACGAACTTTTTTCCATCCTGAAACTAAATCATAACCATCAATGTTGATCATTTTTACCATCTCTGGAATTTCGTCAGGGCTATCCTGGAGGTCGGCATCCATTGTAATAACTATATCGCCAGCGCAAGCCTGAAAGCCTACGTGTAGTGCAGCAGCCTTACCATAATTGCGTTGGAAGCTGATTCCTCTGATATTTTTGTTCTTTTCAGAAAGACTTCTAACTATTTCCCAAGACCGATCTTTGCTTCCATCGTCTATGAATAATATTTCGTAGCTGTAGCCATTTTGATTCATTACTTTCTCAATCCAGAGAGTAAGTTCCGGAAGAGATTCTTCTTCGTTATAAAGAGGTATTACTATTGAAAGATCCATTTTAATCGAGTTTATTCTTCTTCTGTTATTTTGCTCATGGCTTGATCAAAACCATTTTTAACTATATTTTTTTTCACGATAAGTGCACTAATGAGTGCGAAGAAAAGACCTCCGAAAAACCCTGATTCAAGGCTGCTTAACATCGATTCAATTGGGGTTGGAACCTTAATCGTTTCAAAAGCCTTTAATGATTCATCGATCATCTCTTCTGTTATTCCCGGAGCTTTGCTAAGCATGTTGTATGTTTTTTCTGGAAGAGAATCAAAAATCCGTTGTTGATAACCCGGGTCAATCCATGAATTAAAAGTAAAGTTATAAAGTGCTAAAATGATTGATGAAAAGATGACCGTAAACAATCCAATTTGAAATGCTTGTCTGAAATTGATAGAACCTCCAAGTTCTTTGTCTCGAAATTTTTTTGTAAAGTATATCAAAATCAACACGTAAATAACAGCAGAGGATATTCCTAAAAAGAAATTTCCAGTAAGGGAGAGAGTCTCTTGCAACTTTGCACCCCACGTAATTAAGCTTAATACTATTGAAACTGCGGCGTAGTAGAGCCCATATTTCATGGATTCTTTCAATAAAATGTTGTTGGTTGGCATAAATCTCATTTATTTTTTATCAGCAGCAAATATAATTTAATGATTCTATTTTCCCGTAGTCAGCACGTTAGGTTTTTTATGAAAAAAAAGTTTTTAGCAAGGGTGCAAAAAAATTTTGTGGTAATACAAAAATTTCTACTTTTGTCGCCGGGTAAGTCCTGTGCGACTCGCTCCTGCTGAAACTCCCCAGGGTCGGAAGTCAGCAAGGATAGGCGGTTGAGCAGTGCGACACAGTAAGCTTACCCACTTGCCGAATTAGCTCAGTTGGCCAGAGCACG
>CAZRXT010000348.1:0-2882 GCA_964604035.1 uncultured Prolixibacteraceae bacterium
AAAGACGCAATAGAACCAATAAATATTTTAAAGATTATTAAATAAGACACATCAATATAAATACGCAATCCTTTTCCCATTAAACTACCTACTAAAGCAATAGTTTGAAAACTCCCAAAAAACAATTCCCCCTTAAACGCATTTTTTTATACATTTGCGCCTAATTTAATTACAGACAGTTCGGAACCCTCCTGTCTTAAAACAAAACTAGGTACAATGAAACAGAAAAACAGACTACAATTAAGGCCGTTGGCCATTAAACTGAGCTCCTCAGTTCATATTATTCACAACCTTATATCTGCAAAATGAAGAAAGCAGTAGTTCTGCTGTCGGGCGGGTTAGACTCGTCGGTTGCTATTCATTTGGCTAAAAGCGAAGGTTTTGAGGTTTACGCACTTTCGTTCGATTACGGGCAAAAGCACAACAAAGAGTTGGAATGCGCCAAAGCTACGGCCCTGAAAGTTGGTGTTGTTGCACACAATATAGTTACCCTGCAATTGAATCTTTGGGGCGGCAGTTCACTCACCGATTCGATGATGGATGTAGAAGATGGCGACGTAACACGTACCGACATCCCCATGACTTATGTCCCTGCACGAAACATGGTTTTTCTATCGGTAGCCGCTTCGTTTGCCGAAGCTATTGGTGCTCAGGATATCTTCATTGGCGTGAGCGAAGTTGACTACTCGGGCTATGTCGATTGCCGCGAAGAGTTTATTCGTTCAATGGAACAAACCATTAACCTTGGAACTGTAATGGGTGCCGAGCAAGGCCGGAGAATAAGCATTCACACCCCATTTATCAACAAAACTAAAGCCGAAGAAATTCTTTTAGGCGAGCAATTGAACGTTGATTGGAGCCTCACTTGGAGTTGTTACCGTGGTGGTTCAAAACCTTGTGGAACATGTGATAGTTGCCTCCTCCGCGCCAAAGCATTTTCAGAGGCTGGCGTGGTTGATACCTCATTATAGCGTATGATCGTAGAGACGCGATTAATCGCGTCTCTAACAGTTAATCGCATCTCTATACAAAAAAAATACAATGAACAACCAATATATTTTTCTTGCTCCCGAGGCTGTTTTTCCTATCGTAAAAGATGAAAACGGGAAGCTAATTGAAAATAGGCCAGCAACAAAATTCAATATCCCCGGAACTATTCAGGGCGAAGGTAAACTGGCAGGGATTCCGGTTCTTTTTATCCGCACAGCAGGTTGCAACCTTCGTTGTATGTGGAGCTTGCCTGATGGGAATGTGAGCTTGTGCGATACTCCGTTGGCTTCGTTCGATACTCGCGACGAGAAACGTGTTTCGGTAAGAACGGTTAAAAACATCATTCTGAATAATATTGGGAATATGAACCACCTTGTAATTTCGGGTGGCGAACCATTTATTCAGTCAAAAGGGTTAATTTCTCTTATTTCTGAATTGAAGAAGGAACGCAATCTCCATATTTCAATTGAAACCAATGGAACGTTGTACCACAAGGAACTGGTAAACTGCATCGACTTTTTCAGTATCTCGCCAAAGTTGAAAAACGCTATTCCAACTAAGGCTAAGCTTGATAAAACAAACGTGAGCATCCCGTTTGAGCCCGAACAGATTGAACAAACTCGAATAAACATTCCTGCAATTCAATCAATTATTGATCATTGCAGGCAAACATCGGGTAAAGATTTTCAACTGAAGTTTGTGGTCCAGAACCACAACGAGCTGCAGGAAATTGAAGACACTTTTTTGTCGCAGCTCACCAACTGGAACCCCGACGATGTGGTACTTATGCCTCTTGGAAGCACTCCTGAAGAAATGAACCAAACCCGAATGACCACAGTAGAGTTGGCGATTGAACGTGGCTGGCGGTTTAGTCCACGGCTGCAAATCAACTACTTTGGTGGTGTGGCAGGGGTTTGATTGCTGAACCTACTTTATTTATCAGAGAAGTGTAAATTGCCTCTATGGCCACAATCTTTCATAAACAGAGCGAAACCAGTTTTTTCGTCTGATTATATGCAGTAAAAGACATATTATCAAGATGAGCGAAACCTTATCGTGAATTTCGATAAATAGCATTCTTAACAAACTTGTACCGCCTGTTAGGTCAATAATCCAAGGCACAAGTCCGGTAACGGCCACAATCAGGAAAACAATCGACAACGTGATTGCAAGCCTGTTGTTACTTCCAATTTTTTTGAGAAATACATTCTTGTACCAGCTCCAATGAATAGCTGTGTGATAAACGATAAGCAATAAAAAAAGAACAATCGAAACCTTATGGGTAGCCGACCAGTCGGAATAATGGAAGCCCCATACTGTTTTTGCCGTATCGATACTCTTGATCTGTTCATATTGCATGTCCACATTGTATTGGTGGTGAACACCAGCATGACCGACCCTATTTCCTCCAAGGTGAAACCCAAGTTGAAGGATTAATCCCGAGAGCATCATAACCACACCCGACAACAACAAAAGGTTGTTGATGATGAACGAACGAAACATCTTTGGATTTTGTTTGCCGATCTTTTGCTCTGTCTGATCAATTGCTGAATATGCACCGCATTCGCATGCCTTTATGCATTTTAAACAGCCAATACAACTGTCGGGATTAACAATCAGTGCATGCTTATGCCAAGGCAGATTTATCTTTCCAATTACATGGTTTGGGCAGCTTTTTAAGCATTTCCAGCAAGCAGTGCATTTTCGGGTATTAAGGCTTACATACGATGTGCGTGAATGTGGATGTTCTCTGCTAAAAATCGGTTGGTTCATATCACTATCTTTTTCCAACGAAAGTAGTGGCATGAAAACCGGTCAACGATAACAATTGTTAATAAACCTGAGTTCGACTTTATTTTTGAGTTCAGACCGCTTGTAAATAGTAAGATTCA
>CAZRXT010000349.1:0-2876 GCA_964604035.1 uncultured Prolixibacteraceae bacterium
AATGCCTGTTGAAGAGGTTGAACGGTTCTTAAATGCCGATTTGAATTACAAGTAGTTTTTGTAACTTTGAAAGTAAATATCAATAAACAACCAAGTTGAAATGGAAAACACGGATATACGTTGGAGGCAACGGTTCAATAGTTTTCTTAAAGCTTTTTCGCAACTTGAAGGTGCCGTAATTCTTTCGAACGAAAGAAACTTGACTACACTTGAAGAACAGGGAATGATCCAAGCTTTTGAATGCACTCATGAGTTGGCGTGGAAAATGACAAAGGATTTTTTGGAAGAAAAAGGCAACAGTGAATTGTTTGGATCAAAAGACACCACGCGGTTAGCTTTTAAACTCGGGATTATTGAAAACGGTGAAGTTTGGATGGACATGATCAAAAGCCGGAACCTTACCTCGCACACATACAACGAGGATACGGCTCAAAGTATTGTTGCCGACATCAAAAATAGGTACTTTGCTGAATTCGAGAAAATTAAAGTACGATTTGAATCACTTTAAGAATAACAATGGAATTTGGGTTGAACGATAAAACAATAGGATTAATCCGATCCGTTTTGAGTGTATTCCCCGAGATCGATCAAGCCATTTTGTATGGATCGAGGGCGAAGGGCTCGTTTAAAAATGGTTTGGATGTTGATTTGACCTTGATCGGCAACAATTTGAATCAATCCATTTTATTTCAACTCATGGATAAAATTGATGATCTAATGCTTCCGTATTCGTTCGACATTTCAATTTTTGAACAAGTTTCAAATCCAGATTTTAAAGCTCATGTTAACCGAGTTGGCAAATCTATTTACGAAAAAAAACAAGCCGATTAACGATTAGAATTTGCAATATTTATAACTTATCCCATTAAAAATTTGAAGACTTTGCCCTTCGTTTATGAATGTTTGAACGGTTCTTGAATGCGGCCTTGAATTATTAATAAAAAAACTTCCTGTTAATGAATGTTAAGCACACCTGTTACGATGTTTTAAATGCGACCTTGAAGAGTTTTGTAGACAACTATTTCATCTTTGAATTTACCAGCGATTCAACGAATAGTTTAACGTTTAAAGTGCCACCGACCGGTTTTCCAACATTGCTTTTTTGTTATGGGAACAAGGTTAATTTCTTTCAACATAAGCACCTTTCCAACGAGTCGATTGTGGTTGGCCAACTGTCAAAACATATTAACCTTCACCCAGTTAATGGGACAAAGATTTTGGGAGTAAACTTTAAACCATACGGATTTTACAATTTAACCGGCTATACATTAAAAAGTCTTCGCAACAGTGCTACCGAGAGCACTGCTTTTTTCCCTGAAAATAAGATCGAGGAAATCGAAACTTTCCTCCAAGAGTCAAATGACATTGAAAAGACAGTGGAGTTAATCGAATCAATGTTGCTCAATCAAAGCATATCAATATTGAAAAACGATTATCTTGATAAAATAGTAGATGAAATAGTAAGAATGAATGGATTGCTTGATCCATTTTCATTAACTGAAGGGAAAATATCTACACGCAGTTTCCAGCGTTATTTCAGTGAGGTTATAGGCATTAGCCCTAAGGTTTTTTGTCAGGTTTTAAGGCATAAGTTTATACTGCAATTGATGTATGGCAATCCTGAACTCAAATGGAACGAAATGGTGCTTGGTGGTTATTATTACGATTATTCACACTTCCAGAAAGACTTCATTAAGTTTACCGACGTAAAACCTTTTGAATACTTAAACTTCAAAAACCCGTTTGCAGATAAGTTGGTTTAAAAAATACAGAACACAAGAAGGGTTGCTTGTCGCTTTTTTACAGTAAAGAGTCTTTGCTTTCATTTACTTTTCCCACTTAATTCAGAGATAAATGAAAACAAAATTCTTATTACTATTCTCAATTATTTTACTTTTCCATATTGCAATTAATGCACAGGAAAGTAACGATCCGGTTGAATCTGGTTTAAAATGGAACAAATACGATTTTGTTCCGGGTACTGAAATTATTTTTGAAGATAACCTTGACGGGGAACAAAACGGAGAGTTTCCCAGTAAGTGGGACTTGGTGGGCGGAACCGTGGAGAACGCCAACCTCGATGGTGAAAATGTGATCATGTATATCAACATGGGGGCTTATCTCAGCAAAATGGGAATTGTTCCTATGATAAAAAGCCCTACAACCGATTACTTGCCCGAAGAATTCACCATTGAATTTGATGCTTTCTTTGAGCAGAACCTGCCCAGCGGAAACCTTTATCGTGTTTATCTCTACGATGCTAAAAACCAAAAAAACAAAATCGACAGTAAAACATTTTCGGCCATTGACATCACACAACAAACCGTTCGGTTCGGCGATGCGACTGGCGGCTATCCCGACAGCAATCTTACCCCTTCGAAACCATTCACTGTCAAAAACCCTGGCTGGCGGCATGTGGCTATTTCATTCAACAAACGAGCGTTAAAAGTGTATCTCGACGATGCACGGATTGTTAATGCACCCAATGTAGCTTTCGACCCAATGGGTTTAACCATCCTGTTCAATGCACGTAACGATAAAAAGGGGTACGTAAAAAACATACGCATTGCGAAGGGCGCTGTTCCGTTGTACGATAAACTGCTTACCGATGGCAAATTTGTTACCACCGGCATCCGTTTCGATGTGAACAAAGCCACTATCAAGCCCGAATCGATGGGAACCATCAACTACGTGGCGAAGATGATGACCGATAACCCAAGCTTGAACTTTTCGGTTGAAGGCCATACCGATAGCGATGGCGACGAGGCCATGAACCTAAAACTTTCGGAAGCCAGGGCAAAGGCCGTAATGGATAAACTGATTGAACTTGGCATTGATGCTGGTAGGCTAACATTCAAAGGCTTGGGAGAAACAAC
>CAZRXT010000350.1:0-2847 GCA_964604035.1 uncultured Prolixibacteraceae bacterium
CCATAGACCCACAGGAACACAACAATAATTGCGACTTTCAGCAGTTTTAGTCTTTTGTTTTTGTTGAGTTTGGCGAGTAAGAAATTAATAATCATGTATATAATTGCAACATGCAAACCCGAAACCGACAAAATGTGCATTGTGCCTGATGCAATGTAGCTATTTTTGATGTCGTTGCTTATAAAGTTTCGTTCGCCTAAAGTTAAAGCCCCCAGTACTGCAAATTCATCGCCCGAAATTCCTGCTTCGGCATATTTTTCAAGCATCTTAGCTCTCATGTTTAGTGCGCTAACTCTAAGGTTTAGATGATTGTAACCTGTAATCTCAATACCCGATTTGACATAGCATTGATATCTGATTCCCAAAAGGTTCAGGTATCGCTTGTAGTTGAAATCTCCAGGATTGTTGCTGTTCGAAATTTCATTAACCCAGCTATTAAAAGTGATCCTTTTTCCCGGGGCGATTTTAAGATTGGTGATACTATCTGAAGAATATACCAAAATCTTCTCTGATACTTTTTTTGTTGAATGCTCGCACTGAACCCGATCAAGTTTAACGGTGTATTTCATGCGGTTGCGGGTGGTTGGCGACTCTTCTAATACAAGTCCGGTAAAGATTCCTTTTTCAGGAATTATGTCGTTGAAAAATATTGACTTATAAAGATGGTTGTATGATATTCCGAAAAAAATGAAAAACAAGATTACAGTGAACCCGTATAGTTTTGAGTAAAGAAACGATTTTTCGGAAAGGAAAAAGAAGACAAAAGCTAGAAGGAAAAATACAATAATTGAAATAAGGGCAACAGCAGGGAAGGAGGTAAAACTATCTCTGATTATAATTCCCAACAAAAAAGCTACAGCGAATTTCAGAATGGGAACCTTTTGCAATATGTTTAACCGGGCTTTCAATCCAGATAAAGTTATGATATTGCAAAAGGCGGTGTATCGTTTTTTTCATCTTTTTGTTGAAAGCCCTTTTTTTGAAGATGAACTGTTAGATTTTACGTATGAAATTATTTTGGGGTCCTAATTCGATAGTCGGTTTTTACATTTCCTTTGCTTATCGAAGTCAATTTACTCTTCAATAATCGCCTTCGGAGAGGGGAAATGTGATCGACAAAAAGGAGTCCTTCAAGGTGATCGTACTCGTGCATAATAATGCGCCCTGCATATCCGCTATAAGTTTCAGTATGCTCTACCCAATTTTCGTCGTAGTACTTGATTGTCACCTCATCTTCGCGATAAACGTTTTCGTGAATAGTTGGCAAGCTCAGGCAACCTTCTTCAAACGACCATAGATCGCCCGAAACCGAAAGAATCACCGGGTTGATCATTACTTTCTTGAAATCAGCCATTTCTGGTTCTTCATCGCTAGCAGCGGGCGAACCATCAATCACAATAAGGCGTATAGAATGGCCAATTTGAGGAGCTGCCAAACCAACGCCATCTGCATGGTACATGGTTTCGAACATATCCTTAATTAGTTGCTTTAACTCTGGATAATCTTTGTTGATTGGCTGAGCAATTTTTCTTAAAAGCGGGTCGCCGTATACGGTAACTGGTAAAATCATCTTATCTGTTTAAATTTCGTTGTTGTTCTAAATAAAATTGCAGGATAATGGTTGCACTTACAGCATCTACCAGCTCTTTGTTTTGCCGGTCTTTCTTTTTCAACCCTGCATCGATCATGGTTTGAAATGCCATTTTCGAAGTAAAACGTTCATCTACCAGTTCAAGTTTAACCTCAGGAAATTTTTTTTGAAATTGTTTCAAAAATGGGTTAATGTACCTGATTGATTCTGAAGGTTCGTCGCGCAAGGTTTTTGGATATCCAACCACAACTAAATCAACTTTTTCCTTTAAAAAATAATCAGACAAAAAGTTGAAAACCTCATGCGCACTAACGGTGGTGAGTTTATTGGCAATCATCTTTAGCGGATCGGTAACTGCTATACCAACCCGTTTTCTGCCATAATCGATTGCCAAAACTCTCCCCATTTAGTTAGATTTTTATTGTGTCGATGCTTGGAATAGACGACTGTATTGGCAACGTGTCGATGTTGGTTGCTCCCAATTTTGCTAACTGATAGCGGATCATTGCCAACGGTGTTTTCACTCCGTTAGTTTCGACCTGAATACTGTAAACGGTATAGGTTTTTCCAACGCTCATTGTAGGTTCGTCGGCAAAAAGGTTGTTTTCTGAAAGATATTTATCTACCATTTCGCGTTTGTCATTCGCAACATTGAATGATACAAGAACCTTGTTTTCAGCATTAATCGATCCGTAGATGTTGAGCAGGAACATTTGCAGCAACTCGAATTTTTCTTCATTCTCTTTTAATGCAGGGTTGATCCAGATGCTGGTTTGCGATTTGAAAACTGTTTCGATAATTTTCAGCCCATAGTTGCGAATAGCGCTTCCCGACTGGGTGATTTCCAAGCCAAAATCGGCTCCATTGTTCAATACTTTCGATTCAGTTTTTCCCCAGGTTTCGTAAATCAACACACCTTTTTCGATGCGCGAAGGGGTTTTATATTTCTGTACCGAGAAGTCGTTGTATTCTTCGAGTTTACCAATCTTGCGGAGGCTTTCGCGCACCCAATGCAATGCGAGGTAAGGCATTTCGGTTACAACAGTCAAAAGTTGTTTTTTTGAAACTAAGTCGGTAAGGAAAGCTTCGGTGGTATCGAAAGGGGAGTCGCCTTTCACAATGCCAACCAAACGAACGCCACCACGATTAAGTGGCAATACTTTTTCGAGTTGAATATCAGTATTATATTCAAGCTTGAATTCGATGATCCGTTCTTCAATCCAGTCGTCGCCGGCAATGGCAACATCAAGTTCCTG
>CAZRXT010000351.1:0-1669 GCA_964604035.1 uncultured Prolixibacteraceae bacterium
CACCTTTGAAAGTCCAGTTCCACGAAGTTGGATTATTTGAACTTGCATCGATAAAACGAACAGAAAATGGAGCACTTCCGTTTTTATAATCGACCGAGAAGTTAGCAACAGGTGCAAGCCCCAGAGTACGTGTTCCTGTTGCATAAAACACCGGCCATTGTGCCATTTCAATTATTGGATAGGCCTCGCCCGATGCTGATATTTTGTTGGTTGCCAAGTTTATGCCTGCAACAACATCTTCGCCTGTCTCGTAGTTCGACGAGAAAGCAATTTGATTATCTAACCTAGAGAAGGACGGGAATCCCAGCGTCGTATTTGTATAGATTACATCTAAATCGCTGGTTTGCAAATCGGCACCCAATATTGCATATTCCTCGTTTGTTTCATCAAAGTAGTCGAAAGCAATAATGTTCGACGAGTTTTTAGAGAAAACAGGGTTTCCGATGCTAACATCTTCGGGCAGTGAACCAAATAGTTTTGAAATTGAGCCATCGCCCCAAGTATCATTAGTATTGTCCCAAATTTTAATAATGCCTATATCCCAATAGCTAATGTCATCGGTATAATCAGATGTAAATTCATTGTACGCATCGTAGATAATATATTCGCCGGTGATATCGAAATCAATTTCATCGGCATACTTAACACCTCCGGCGTCGGTATTGCTATGGCTTGTTGTTGGGTTATAAAGCTCAAATTGGTTCCACTCTTCGGTGCCAAAATCGTAAACCCAAATCGATGCGTCAATTTCGTTTGAAATACCTGCTACCCGCATCCCGTCTTTCGAAACTGCAACATTGTCCCAGAAAGCTTCGTCCGAAAGGAAATCTTCCGAAAGGTCGTTCGGATCAAGAAATAGTCTCCTGATTTTATCGTCGGTTGAAACGAAAATCGCAACCGAACCGTCGTCGGTAACGCTGGCTTTTCCTTTCATGTCGGTTTTGGTCATTAGTTTTATATCTCCACCCGAAGTTGAAGATCGGTCGAGTTTGTCAGAGTATTGGGTGTCGGTGTTGTATGTCAAAAGGAATTCATCGCCATTGTTAACTTCATAATCTTCAGAAACAACAACTGGCTCTTCGTTGTAAATGCCAACCTTGTCGAAAGCTTCAGCGGCTTTTGCAGCTTCGTTCGAATTATTGCCGTAAAGGTCTTTTGCACTTTGAACTACCGCAATTCGGAAGTCGATAAACTGTGAATTTTTTGTGAGATAATTTGCTAGCGCACGGTAAAAAACCTGCTCGGCTTTATCTTTTCCAATTGATGTTGCATAGAGGTAGTAGGCATAATTCCCGATTCCGCTATTGGTATGCACGCCTGCATTGTCTTCATTCCCAATATACATTTCTGAAACATGAGCGGGCTGCCACCAATAGTCGTTTGATGTTCCGGAGTTGTGCGGGTTCGACATATTGCGCAGTGCCCCCGATGGATAATAAGCCGTTTTTACAACATCTTCACCAATCAGCCAGTCGTCGCGGTCGACCATTGAACCAAAAATATCGGCATAAGTTTCATTAATTGCTCCCGACTGTGAGTAGTATTCGAGGTTAGCGGTATTCGATACCACTCCGTGTCCAAGTTCATGCGAAATAACATCTTGAGCTCCGGCAAGTGGTTTAAACATCGAGCCGTTGCCGTAAAATGCGGCTTCTCCGTTCCAGAAAGC